>DUZI01000017.1 GCA_013349595.1 Nitrospirota bacterium | reverse complement strand
TTGATTTATACATATAAAACAATGCCTTATGACAAAGCCCGAGGAACTTTTTTTATAAGGTGTCGTATAAAAATCCCTCACCAGCCCTTCCTATCTTACTTGCTGATTTTATTAAGCTTTTAAGTTCTATCGCCGATTTTGGGAAGAGGAATTAGGACAATTAATATCAATTTGAGCAAATTTAAAAGATTATGCTATTTTAGTAGTCCATTTATCCATTTAACAATCAATTTACATTCATTACTTTAAATAAGGAGTCAACTCTATGGAAGAAGTGTTAGCCTTTGATATAGGTGGGACAAATATTAGGGTAGCCATAATGAATTATACCGATGGCACATGGAACATGATTAAAAGGCATAAGGTCCCTACGAGTTCTTCACCCCTTGATGTATTTATGAACGAGACAAGGCAAATGTTATCAAGTTATGGATCAAAAATAACAAAAGCAGGTATTTCTGTTGCTGGTATCGTTGACTCAAAAAAAGGTCTTCTTATGAAATCTCCAAATATAGCTAAGATTGAGAATGTTAATTTTATTGAATTAATGAATGATGAGTTTTCTATGAAATGTGTAGTTGAAAATGATGCAAATTCAGCAACTTATGGCGAAAAGATTGCAGGAGCAGGGCGAGATTTTGATAATTTTGTGATGCTTACCCTTGGCACAGGTATTGGTGGTGGAGTTGTAAAAGATGGCAGGTTGTTATCTATTGCTGCTGAGATTGGACATATGAGTATTAATAATGAAGGACAACAATGTCTTTGCGGAAATATTGGCTGTATTGAAACTACTGCATCTGCTACGGCAGTGATAAATAAGGCTATATCGGAGATACAAAAGGGAGCAGATAGCATATTAAAATCTCTTTACAATGGTAATTTTTATAAAATGAATGCTGAAGATATATATAATGCAGCCCTTGAAGGCGATATGCTTGCAAGGAATGTCCTAAAAGATGCTGGGAAAAATCTTGGCGTAGGCATTGCAAGTTTGGTAAATATTTTTAGTCCTGACGCAGTTATACTCACTGGTGGTCTAATAGGTGCATGGAATATATATGTAGAATCTGCAAAAAACGAGGCAAATAGACGGGCATTAAAAGAATTGATAAGAAAGGTCAAGATAATCCCCTCTGCATTGGGAGACGATGCAGGTTTGATAGGTATTTCACAAATAGCCTATGAGAAACTTTAGGAACAATTAAATGTCAGAAAATATAAGAAATTTTTCCATCATCGCTCATATAGATCATGGCAAATCTACCCTTGCTGACAGGCTATTGGAATTTACAGGTGCCTTGAGTTCAAGAGAGATGACAGAGCAAGTGCTTGACACAATGGACCTTGAGAGGGAAAGAGGTATTACCATAAAGGCACATGCAGTAAGACTTGAATACAAGGCAAGAGATGGAAATCAATATATTTTGAACATGATTGATACACCTGGGCATGTTGATTTTTCCTATGAGGTATCAAGGAGTCTTGCATCCTGCGAAGGAAGTTTGTTGATTGTAGATGCCACTCAAGGCGTGGAAGCCCAGACTTTAGCAAATACCTATCTTGCTATTGATCACAATCATGAAATAATACCTGTTATAAATAAAATAGACCTACCCTCAGCAGAACCAGAAAAGGTCAAAAAACAGATTGAAGAGGCAATAGGCATTGATTGTTCAGAGGCTATTCTTGCCAGTGCCAAAGAAGGTATAGGTACAGAAGAAATACTTGAGGCAATAGTAAAAAAGATACCTTCACCAAAGGGGGATAGTAAGCTTCCCTTAAGGGCTTTGATATTTGATTCATGGTTTGATAACTATCAAGGTGTGATTGTCTTGGTGAGGGTCTTTGAAGGCACTTTAAGACCAGCCATGAAGATTAGGTTTATGGCTACTGGAAGGGAATATGAGATTACTAAAACAGGTTTTTTTACACCAAAGATGAAAGAGTGTGAAGGGCTAAGTGCAGGTGAGGTAGGTTATTTAATAGCAAGCATAAAAAATGTTAGCGACACAAAGATTGGTGACACAGTTACTGATAGTAAGCACACTGCCGGTACTGCCTTGCCAGGATATAGAGAGATCAAACCAATGGTCTTTTGTGGGCTTTATTCAGTAGAAACGCATCAATATGAAGACCTCAAGTCTGCCCTTGAGAAACTCAGACTTAATGACTCATCTTTTACCTTTGAGCCTGAGACTTCAACAGCACTTGGCTTTGGTTTCCGTTGTGGTTTTTTGGGATTACTCCACATGGATATAGTAAAGGAGAGACTTGAAAGGGAGTTTGAACTAACACTTATAAGCACAGCCCCTACTGTTATTTATAAAATAACTGATACGAATAATAATGAAATTTTTATTGACAACCCAAGTGCCTTACCAGAAAGGTTTGAAAAGATTTTTGAGCCCTATGTAAAGGTGACAATCTTTGTCCCTCAAGAATTTATTGGGCAAATTCTTGAACTATGTCAGGAAAAAAGGGGGACACAAAAGGATTTTTCTTATTTAAGTAAAGACAGGATAATGGTAACCTATGAAATCCCTTTGAATGAGATACTTTGGGATTTTTATGATAAATTAAAATCTGTATCAAAAGGATATGCTTCAATGGATTATGAGTTTATGGGTTATAAGCCATCAGAGCTTGTCAAACTTGATATACTCATAAATGGCGACACTATTGATGCACTTTCTATGATAATTCACAAGGATAAGGCTTACTACAAGGCAAGGGCGGTTGTAGAAACCCTTCGTTCTGTCATACCAAGACAATTATTTGAGATATATATTCAGGGTGCGATTGGTGGGAAGATAATCGCAAGGGAAAATATAAAGGCATTGAGAAAGAATGTGCTTGCCAAGTGTTATGGCGGAGATATAACGAGAAAGAGAAAATTACTGGAAAAACAAAAAGAGGGGAAAAAGAAGATGAAACAAATTGGAAGAGTTGAAATACCTCAAGAGGCCTTTTTATCAGTTTTAAAGGCAAAGGAATAGGAAATGAACAAACAAAAATTATGGGAATATACAAAGGCTATTGCAACTGCCCTTATACTTGCACTAATAATCAGGGCTTTTGTCATTCAGGCTTTTAAAATACCTTCAGGTTCAATGCTCAATACTTTACTTATTGGAGACCATATCCTTGTCAATAAATTTATTTATGGCACAGTGATACCTTTTACGGACCAAAGGATATTGTCATTTAAAAAACCTGAAAGAGGAGACATAATAGTATTCAAATATCCAGAGGATCCTGACAGGGATTTTATAAAACGGGTTATTGCCATTGAAGGTGATATAATTTATGGGAAAAATGGTGATGTATTTATAAATGGCAAAAAACTTCATGAATCTTATGTACAACATACAGACCCGTCGCATAAGTCAAACCCAATTGAACCAAGGGATGATTTTGGTCCCTTTCTTGTGCCCAAAGATAAGTATTTTGTAATGGGTGATAACAGGGATCAAAGTTATGACAGCAGGTTTTGGGGTTATGTAGATATGAAGATGATAAGAGGCAAGTCATTTATTATTTACTGGTCTTGGGATAGTCTTAATACAAGACCCCGCCTATCAAGGATAGGCACATTAACAAAATAGATGTTTACAGGGATAATCGTCGAATTAGGAACAGTTAATGCCATCGAAAAGACGGCTGAGGGAGCAAGACTGTCTATTCATTGCCCAAAGATCATTAAAGATGCCTCAATTGGTGATAGCATAGCGGTCAATGGTATATGTCTTACCATTTCTGAAAAAAGAAGAGATACCCTCTATTTTGATATTTCAAGACAGAGTTTAAACATTACAACGGCTCATTTATGGAAAATAGGTGATAAGGTTAATTTAGAGCCTGCTTTAAGGATTGGCGATAAGATGGGAGGACATTTTGTGACTGGGCATGTAGAGGATACAGGTAAGATTATTTCAAAAACCCCTTATGGCAATGCCCAAAAAATATTTATAGAGGCATCAGAGGGTATTTTGAATTATACTGTTGAAAAGGGATCTATATCTGTTGATGGGATAAGTCTTACTGTAGTTGATGTTAATACTAACTCTTTCTCTGTAGTCATTATACCCCATACTTATAAAATGACTACCTTAGGCTATAAAAATATCGGTGAGCCCGTTAATCTTGAGCCAGATATGCTTGCCAAATATATTTATAGTTTTGTCAATAAGTTTTTACTTAAAGATAATAAAGACAAAAGTCTTATGATAACCTTGCAAAAATCAGGTTATCTTTAAAAGATGTTCATAAAGCATCTTGAGGGCATACATAGAGGCATCATTTTTATTTTGTTTCCTGTCTTTTGTTAATTTTAGTTCTTTAACAAACATATTATCTTTTTCAAACAGGGCTATATAAAGAAGACCCAGTTCTTTCCCTTCAATAGCCTTAGGGCCCAAATTACCAGTTGTAGCTATTGAGTAGTCAGAATTGGTAATAAGGCTAACAGATTTTGCCATTTCCAGTGCAATCTCTGGACTTATGGTTCCATATTTTTCAATTAAGGACCTGTCAATTTTCAATATTCTTTCCTTTGCAATGGCAGAATAGGCAACAACTGATGATAATAAATAAGAACTTGCACCTGACATTTCGGTAAGCATATGACTAATCAGTCCACCAGTGCATGATTCTGCAATTGAAAGTGTTTTTCCTCTATAAATCAAAATATTGTGAACCTCAAGGGCAAAATCCATCTTTAACCTCCTTGTTATATCAAAACCTTATAATAATAAAAAATCTTAAATGACATCTACAAAATTTAATGACCCAAAAATAGCGAAAGGAAGGGTTGTTTCAGAATTTTTATAATCGACGATTTCATCCTAATTTTGCTTTATTCTTTATAATGCAATGCCTTTTGCTAAAGTTTCTCAAGAATTTCTTTTATAAGGTGTCGTATAAAATTTTTCACCAGCCCTTCCTACTTGATTTTATTAAGTTCTCAGTTCTATCGCTGATTTTGGGAATGAGCGATGACATTTTTCACTGCTTTTTTGATATAATTGACTTATGCAAAACCGTGTAATAAATACCTTTTACGATATAATTGAGGCATTAAAGGCAAATCCAGACTGGCAAGAGGAGATGAGGAGGCTTGTTTTGACAGGAGAATTACTTAACCTCCCCTCGAGGTTTGATAATTTTGTCCAGAATGAATTTGTTCCACTAAAAAATAAGGTTATAAAGATAGAAAAGGATGTAGAGATACTGAAAGAAGATGTAGAGATACTGAAAGAAGATGTAGAGATATTGAAAGAAGATGTAGAGATACTGAAAGAAGATGTAGAGATATTGAAAGAAGATGTAAAGATATTGAAAGAAGATGTAAAGATATTGAAAGAAGATGTAAAGATATTGAAGAACGATGTATCTTATTTAAAAGGTGATATTTTTGAAGGCAAGGTAAGAGATAAGGCACCAGCCTTTTTTGGAAAATTATTAACAAAGACAAAGGTAATAAGAATAGAAGATTATTCAGAAGTTCTTGACGATGCAAATGAGAAAGGCTTGATAACGGACAAAGAGCGAGCTGAAGCATTAAATATAGATGTTTTGGTCAAGGGCATTATGAAAAATAACAATAGAGAAGTGATTCTTGCTGGTGAGGTATCGGTAACTGTTGACATAGAAGATGTAGAGAGGGTATCAAAAAGGGTAAAGATTTTTTCAAAGGTCTATGATAAAGAGACAATAGGTGTAGTGATAGGTCAAAAGATTACAGAAAGGGCTAAGCTTTTGGCTGATGAAAGGTTAGTTGTAGTAATCTAAATTTTTTGTTATTTCAAAAATCTCTTAAAAAAGAAAACATAAGGAAGCTAAAAGATGTGGCAATGTCAAGGCAGTAATTGTGGGTATATTTACAGCCCTGAAAAAGGCGATAAAAAGGGAAAAATCCCTGCAGGGACTAAATTTGAAGAACTTCCAGATGACTGGAAATGTCCTGTTTGTGGTGCAAGCAAAAAATTTTTCAAAAAATTAGAAGATTAATCTTTAGCAGTGGAGGAATGAGTGAAAAAAATACTTATTATCGATGATGACAAGACTATTGCAAAGGTAATTTTAAAGGTTTTAAACAAAAGGATAGGTATTGATGCTGAAATAGCCCATTCACTAAAAGAAGCCAAATCTATCATTGAACATCATGATAATAATAATAATATTTCCCTTGTTATTTGCGATTATAACCTCCCTGACTCTCCGGAAGGTGGGGCTATTGATTATATCATCTCAAAAAAAATCCCCATAATCGTTTTGACAGCATCTTATGATATTGATATCAGAGATAAGATGATGTCAAAAAAAATCGCTGATTATATAGTAAAAAGAAGCACTAAAGACCTTGATTATTTAGTATCATCTGTAAATAGGATATTAAAAAATTCCTCCATTAAGGTATTAATAGTTGATGACTCTACTGTTTATAGAGACACCATGTCTGGAGTATTATCAAATCAACTTTACAATGTGTTTATTGCAAAAGGTGGGAAGGAGGCATTAACTATTTTTGAAAAAAACCCTGATATCAAAATAGTAATAACCGATTACAATATGCCCGATATGGATGGTTTGCAATTATTGATAGAGCTTAGAAAGAAATATAAAAAAGACAAACTTGCAATCATAGTTACTTCAGGTTATGGTGGTAGTAACGAAATACCAAAATTTTTAAAGGCGGGCGCAAATGATTATATCAACAAACCCTTTAGCACAGAGGAATTTATTTGCAGAGTAAATTTTAATATTGAACTTCTTGAAATGATAGAGATTCTTAGAGATTACGCAAATAAAGACCCAATGACAGGACTTTTTAACAGGCGATATTTTGTTGAAGCAGGCTTAGTTATTCACGCTACAGCTAAGAGGAATAATGTAAATATTGCCACTTTGATGTTTGATATTGACAAGTTTAAATCAATAAATGATACCTTTGGACATGATGCAGGCGACAAGGCTATAAAAACACTTGCCCAAATATTGTCCTCTTCATTTAAAAGAAAGACTGATATTGTTGCAAGATTTGGTGGTGAAGAATTTTGCATACTTACCAGCTATGAAGATGAGAGAAACTTATTAGGTTTTGCTGAAGAAATTAGACAGAAAATAGAACAAACAACTATTGACTACGCACACCATACCATAAAATTCACCTCTTCCATAGGTATCTGTAAAACCTGTTTTGACACCCTTGAGCAAATGATTAAATTAGCCGATGAAAGGTTATATGAAGCCAAAAATACAGGTCGTAACAAGATCTGTATCTGCTAAGGTTCATCAAATTTATATTCAGGCATTACCCATTTTATAATCTCTCTTGACATAGCCTTAATAGTTGCCTCTTTAGGTTGAATTGAGACCTTGAGCCCTTTCTTTTCAATTGCTTTAGTTGTAACAGGACCTATAGAAGCAATTGTCAGGGTCTTTAAAAAATCAAGTGCCTCTTGACCGAGTATTTCAATAAAATTGTTAAAGGTAGCAGCGCTTGTAAATGTTGCTATTGTTATCCTTCCTTCTTTGAGAAACCTCAGCAATCTCTTTCCATGTCTTTCAGGTTTTATAACCCTATAAGCTATTGGTGTATCTATAATTGCACCCTTTTCCCTCATCATTTTAGGAAATAACTCCCTTGCATTATCAGGCCGTGGTAGTAAAAACCTTATCCCCTTTAAATTTTTATGTGTAGCTAAAAAAGACTGTAGTAATCCCTCAGAATTAAACTCAGATGGCATTAAATCAACCCTCAAACCCATCTTGTTTATTGATTCTGCAGTCTTTGAGCCAACTGCACAGAGTTTTATACCCTTTAAATCTCTTATGTCCTTACCTTTATAAATCAGACGCTCAAAAAAGAATGAAAAACCTTTTACGCTCGTAAATACAAGCCAGTCATAATGCTCTATCTTTTCTATGCAATCGTCAAGTTCTGAATAATCAACAGAAGGGACAATCTTGATTGTTGGAAATCCAAAGATTTCAGCCCCTAAATCCTCAAGTATCTCATAGTCATAGGAATACTCCCTTGTAATCAAAATCCTATGACCGAAAAGTGGCTGTTTTTCATACCATTTAAGAGTTTCTCTAAGACTTACCACATTTCCAACAATCATTACTGCAGGTGGACGAATATGTTCTTCCTTGATAATCTCTGCAATGCTATTTAGAGTAGATACAACGGTCTTCTGATCAGGTCTTGTCCCCCAGCGGACTACTGCAGTTGGGGTGTCAGGGGATTTGCCATTTTCTATGAGTTTTTGAGTAATCTTTGCAATATTTTTAATTCCCATCAAAAAAATTAGGGTATCAAAACCCCTTGCAAAGTGTTCCCAATCAATAGTGCTTTCAGGTTTTGTCAAGTCCTCATTGCCTGTAATGACAGCGAAGGACGATGAGAGTTTCCTATGGGTTACGGGGATACCTGCATAAGCAGGCGCAGCAACAGCGGAACTAACACCAGGTATTATCTCAAAGTCAATCCCTTTTTCAGCAAGTGTTTGTGCCTCTTCTCCACCCCTACCAAATATAAAGGGGTCTCCCCCTTTTAGTCTGCAAACAATCTTACCTTTTGTTGCATAATCAACAAGAGCTTGATTAATCTCATCTTGGGTCATCTCATGGAAACCACCTCTTTTGCCAGCATAGACAAACTCTGCATCATGGGAGATGTAATTTAAAATCTGTGCATTGAGATGAAAGTCATAGACCACAACTTCCGATTTTTCAAGACAACGGAGACCTTTGATTGTTAACAGACCAATATCTCCCGGCCCTGCACCAACTATATAGACTTTACCTTTTTTCATCTTTCATAGACCGCTTTTAAGATTGTATCAGCACCTTTGTCAAGGAGTTCTTCGGCAAGTTTTATTGCTAAGGCAATTGATTCAGATATGCTGCCTTTGATACTACCTTTAATAATCTTATCTCCATTTATTGAACCAATCAAACCATGTAGGGTAATTTCATTATTATTATCAGAAATGATTCCATGAGAAGCAATAGGAACTTGACAACCACCTTCAAGTCTTTTTAAGAAAGCCCTCTCTGCACTTACACAAATATTAGTATAGTAATCGTTCAGTGGTTTTACAAGATCATTTACAAAATGGTCATCAATCCTTGTTTCAATCCCTACAGCACCTTGACCCACTGCTGGCAGGCTTATTTGTTCATCAAGTATCTCTGTTATCCTATCTTGCCAACCTAACCTAATCACCCCTGCAGAAGCCAATATAATTGCATCGTAAAGACCTTCATCAAGTTTTTTTATCCTTGTGTCAAGATTACCTCTAAGTGACTCAATCCTTAAATCTGGTCTTTCAGCTAATAATTGACAGGTTCGACGCAGACTGCTTGTCCCTATTTTTGCAGAATGAGGGATATCTTTAAATGACTTTATTGCACTGTTTTTTTTGCAAATCATTGCGTCTCTGGGATCTTCTCTTTTACAAATTGCTGAAATATAAAGACCTGATGGGAATTCAGATGGCACATCTTTCATGCTGTGAACTGCCATATCAATTTTACAACTTAAGAGGGCATCTTCAATCTCTTTTACAAACAAGCCTTTCCCCCCGACCTTTGCCAGCGGGACATCAGTAATCTTGTCTCCTGTAGTTTTTATTTTAACAAGTTCTATCTTTAAAGCAGGATTATTCGCCCTCAACTGTGATGCTACCCATTCTGCCTGCCAAAGTGCTAACTTGCTACCCCTTGTGCCAATTAATACCTTCTCTCTCACTCATTAGACTCCTTAATACATAGTTTTTTTGCAAATATAATAACCTTTTTCCCATAAGTTTTGAAAAGGGGGAATTTTTCTCACCCAAAATCAGCGATAGAACTAAAAAGCTTAGTAAAATCAGCAAATAAGATAGGAAGGGCTGGTGAAGGATTTTTATACGACAAAGTTCCTAGGGCTTTGTCATAAGGTATTGCATTATAAAGAATAAAGAAAAATTAGAATGAAATCATCGATTATAAAAAGCCTGAAACAGCCCTTACTATCGCTATTTTAAGGTCTCAATATCAAGTTGAATTAATTAATTTGATACCTTAAACTATTGTTCTATGAAAATTACAACATTTATAAATTGGAATTTTCTTGAATAATAAGAAATATTTATTAATTGCAGTTAAAGCCCTTGAGCAGGGTGAACTTTTTATCGCAGAAAAGATTCTTGCTCAGCTTTATAAAAGACAGCCGGAGGATAATTCAATATTATATCTCTATATCGACACACTTATAAATATAAAAGATTTAAATAAACTTCTTGATTTATTTGATATCACCAGCAAAAAAGAGACGATTTATAACATTTTAAAAGAATATGGTATAAGGTTTTGCAGTGAAAATGTTTTTGAGTCAATAGTTATATTAAGCAAACTTCATGAATATTGTCCTGATGATAAAGAAGTAATGTGTTATCTTGGATTTAGCTACTATAATATGAAGATTTTTGAAATTGCAGATACTATATTAAAGACTTATGTCGATTCAGGTGGAACAAAAAAAGAAGCTTTTTTATATCTTGCTGATATTGCTCATTCTGTTAAGAGAGATAGTAAATTAGCCTATTTTTACTTTTCAAAATCCCTTGGTATCTCTGATGAAAAAGACAAACACGTTTATCATATGCTTGCCTTACAATCCTTTGCCTTAGGAAGATTTAATGAAGCGATTGAATTCTTTCATCGTGCAAGTGATTATAAAAATAATCACATTGAAGGTTATTTTACAGAGGGATTATCCCAACTATTTATCAATGATTACAAATCAGCTGAAGCATCTATAAAAGAGGTTATAAGCAGATTTGGTGATTATAATCCTGCCCAATTCATCTTAAATAATTTACAAAATCCACAGAATTTTTTGTCCTACTTTTTTCAAACAAACTTGAGTTCACCAAAAACAAAATCTCTCTGCACAACTTTACGCCCTTTTGCCAAGGAAATAGAAAGTCAAATTATTTGCCATAGGGATAAGATATGGCATTCTGCTAACTTTTACAATGACCTTGATGGATTGATTTTATATGCCATGATTAGAATTATCAAGCCCAAAAATGTGATAGAATTTTCGCCCTATCGTGGCTATTCTACATTGTTTATTTATAAGGCATTAGAGAAAAATAATGAATTTTTCAGCTTTGAGACCTTTGACCTTGCTGAATGCACAGAGTTTACAGAAATGATGAGGTTATTCAATATAAATCTCAAAGTAAGGACTGGCGATGCTATACAAACAGTCCCTCTATATATCAAGGAAAATAATCTTGATAGAAATATTAATTTTTGTCATATTGATTCCCTTCATGAATATGAATTTGCCCAAGATTATATAAACAAAATATTCCCACTTTTAGGGGATGACTGTATAATTGCTATACATGATATCTACTATATGCCTGACAACTTAGAAATTCCTTTTGACCATTATGGTGCCATTAATTCAAAAAATATATGCGAAAATCCTGCAAGCATTGGAGAGGCAAAGGCTGTAAGGGATTTTTTTAAAGACAGAGATGATTACATTTTGTTTTCAACAAATAAATTATTTGGTGGTTTAGGACATGGTGCACCACCGTTACCATTAAATAGTGAATTACTATCATTGATAGGTTCAAAGCCAACATTTCTTGAGAATAATTTTTATTGGACACAGTCTCCAATGCTTCTTATAGCAATACCTAAAAGAGTATATTCCTTCCTAAAAAAAGAATTTATCTGTTTGATTTAGAAGACCCAAAATCAGCGATAGAACTAAAAAGCTTAGTAAAATCAGCAAATAAGATAGGAAGGGCTGGTGTGGAATTTTTATACGACACCTTATAAAAAAAGTCCCTTGGGCTTTGTCATAAGGCATTTCATTATAATGAATAAAGCAAAATTAAATAAAATCTGTCGATTATAAAAATCCTGAAACAGCCCTTCCTATCGCTATCTTGGGGTCAATTACTATTAATTGACAACGAAAGTAATTGTGTATATAAGTTATTTGTTCTATTATATTGTAAAAAAAGATTATCGTTAAATTTTACTAATAAATTGGAGGGATAAGATGATAGGTTTTCTTGGTGGTGGAAACATGGCAGAGGCATTGATTAGAGGTCTTACTCTTAAGGGGGTACAAGATTTAATCTTTTATGATCCATCTATTGAAAGGATAAAACTCCTCATGGAGAAATATGGTGCTGGTTTTGGCGGGACTAATATAGAGGTAATAAGAAGGAGTTCAATAGTTATTATTGCTGTCAAGCCACAAATTATTGATGCACTTATTGAAGAAATCAAGTCAGAGGCAGATGAAAGTAAACTCTTTATATCAATTGCAGCAGGGATAAGGTTGGATTATTTATCAAAAAGATTATCATCAAAAAGGGTTATACGAGTAATGCCCAATACACCTGCACTGATGGGTGAAGGGATGACTGTCATCTCCTCATCAAACGATGTAAGTAATGAAGATTTAATGAAAACAAGGGAAATCTTTGAAACTGTGGGAAAGGTTTTAATCATGCCAGAGGAAAGAATGGATCCTGTAACTGCCTTATCAGGGAGTGGACCTGGCTTTTTGGCCTTTATTGTTGAGGCGATGATAAAGGCAGGAGTAAACTTAGGTTTTTCAGAGGAGGATGCTTCAATAATGGCAATACAAACCTTTATTGGCACTTCAAGGGTCTTTGAATCTGGCATAAAACCAGAGAAATTAAGAGAAATGGTCACATCCCCAAATGGCACTACTTATGCAGGATTACAAAAGTTGAAAGAAAGGGATATTGAAGGAGTTATCAATGATACTTTAAAATGTGCAACCCAAAGGGCAGAAGAGTTAGGAAGAATAAAAACACAATAGCTTTTTCTAATAATTTTCAACAAAGGTCAAGCAATTAATCAAGGGGAATCAAATAAATTTTAGATGTTTTTAAATTTTTTTAAAAAGGAAGGTGTCATA
>DUZI01000016.1 GCA_013349595.1 Nitrospirota bacterium | reverse complement strand
TTTTTACACCTTCGTCGGTGACAATCAGTGCCTTCCTACAGGCAAAATTAGAGGCATATTTGCCTGATAATTCAATAGCACCCACACCAAATATAAATTCAGGTGATACAAACTTTCTTAAATTATGTCTTTGAGAGGGAGTCATGTTTAATCAATCTTTATTTTAATGATGGTAATATAGCATAATTTATTGAATAACAGAAAGGTGAGATTTCTAATTCATAAGGATATATTCGTTTAAATGAAAATACCCTATCGTGAAAAAAATGAAATTCTATATCATTAAATAAATTTAGATGTAATTAACCTCAACAACGATTAATATAAAGATAATGATCAAGAAAAATATAATACTTATTTCATTCTTATCCATACTATTGCTACCTCAAATAACTTTTTCACATCCTTTTGATTATTGGGTTTGGAGAAATCCATTACCACAGGTCAATACACTGAGGGCTATTTCTTATGGTAAGGGCATTTTTGTTGCCGTAGGTTATTATGGGACTATTATAGTCTCTGAAGATGCTATTAAATGGCAAAACATCTGGTCTGAAAGTTCAAAAAACCTTTATGGCATTACCTTTGGACAGGACAAGTTTGTGGCAGTTGGTGAAGAAGGAACCATTATAAGTTCAAAAGATGGTAGAAATTGGACTTTAGAAGATTCTAAGGTAAAGCATAGTTTATTTTCAATCACTTATGAAGCAGGCAAGTTTATTGCAGTCGGTCAGAGAGGATTAGTAATCTACTCTGAAGATGGTAAAACATGGAAATCCTCTTACCCAAAAACGAATTTTAACTTGACTAGTATATGTTACGATAGGAGTAATTTTTTTATTGCAGGAAATGATATATCTTTTTTTAAGGTTCGTTATGTGCTTTTGAAATCTTCTGATTTAACTTCTTGGGAAAAGGTATCAGAAGGTGATGAATTTTCAGTAAATTCAATTACATGTAAAAACAACAAAATTATCGCAGTTGGCATTACCATTGACAGGGAAGATTATGGGTTATTTCATCAAATGGTAGCCTATTCACACGATTCAGGATTGACATTTAGAATGAAAAATCTTCAAAGAGGAGTTCTTTATGGATCAAATTATTTTAGAAATCTATATGTTGCTGTTGGTCATGGAGGTGTAGTTTTGACCTCTGAAGATGGTGAAAACTGGGATTACAGAAATTCACCAATAGATGATTATCTTTTTTCTGTTATATCCTCTGATAACCTTGTAGTGGCAGTTGGTGACAAAGGCAAGATTATTAATTCAAAAGATGGAATAAATTGGCAAGAGGTCTCTACAGGAATCTATGACTCAATCTCTGACATAACTTATTGTGACAAAAAGTTGGTATCTGTTTCTGAAAAAGGCAATATTTTGATTTCAAAAAACGGGATAAACTGGACTGTATCAAGAAAAAGTTCAGGTGTTTCTCTAAATAGTGTAATCTGTGTAAAAGACACTTTTATAGCAATTGGTGATAAAGGATTAATTCTAACATCAAATAATGGCATCGATTGGATAAAGAGGGAATCAGGGACGGATGAGCATCTTTATAGTATAGTTTTTGATAATAATAAATACATAATTGTTGGGGGAGGCAAGATGATGCCTGAAATACCAACAAGTATTATACTCACGTCATACAATGGTATAGATTGGAGTAATATTTTATCAGAGATAGCATATCCAATTAAATCAGTTGCCTACGGTGATGGTTTATATATAGCTGCCAGCAAAGACAGAATTATTTATAAATCAACTGATGGCATTAAATGGTCAAAAATTTCCCTTAATGAACTTATCTTGACTGATGTTGTATTTACAGGACAGAATTTCATTGCTGTTGGCGGTGAATATGACTTCTTTAAAGGTTACTTCAAAAGTGTGATTCTGACTTCAATTGATGGATCTACATGGGATAAGGAATTAATAGATGAGGTTGGCATGTTGAATAAAATCAAGTGTCATATCAATGTGTGTGCCGTTGTTGGTGAATTAGGAATAGTCATGACTAAAGATTCACATAAGCAGTGGCAAAGGAGACTTTTTAAAAAAACTGGAGAGTTAAGGAGTTTGGAGTTTTATAATAACTCACTTTTGATAGTAGGTAATTCAGGCACCATAATTCATTCTAAAGTGCTATTGGATGATGTACAAGAGACTGACTGGTCTTATGATTATATAAACAAACTTTTTAAGCATTCTATAACTTATGGTTGTGATGAATATAAGTTTTGTCCTGATAGGATTATGACAAGGGGAGAGTCATCAGCATTTCTTATAAGGGCTTCTTTTGGTGAAGATTTTAATTATACAAAGTTGCCATATTTTGCTGATGTCCCTGTTGAAAATGTCTTTTTTAAGTATATTCAAAAAATGAAAGATGAGGCAGTAACAAAGGTTGATAATATTTTCTTTGCAGATAATCCAATTACAAGAGGGGAGTTTACAGCATTACTAATAAGATTGTTATATGGTGAGAATTTCTCCTATCCATCTACCCCTTATTTTGTTGATGTTCAGCCCCATCACCATTTTTTTAAATACATCCAAAAGAGCAAGTTTGAGGGATTAACAAAAATGACAAATTATTTCAACCTAGATGGTTACTTAACGAGAAAAGAGGCTGCTGCATTTACATCAAGAGGTTTTTCACTTTCAGAATGATGGAAAGATTTAAAATAGTTTAATTTGAAAATTAGGAGGGATAATGGAAAAGAACAAATTTGATTCAATTGAAGATGCTTTAACAGATATTAAAGAAGGCAAGATGATAATTCTTGTGGATGATGAAGATAGGGAAAACGAAGGAGACCTCTGCATGGCTGCTGAAAAGGTAACACCAGAGGCAATAAACTTTATGGCAAAGTATGGAAGGGGTTTGATCTGTCTTTCTTTGACACCTCAAAGGGTTGATGAGCTAAACCTTCCTATGATGACTGAACAAAATACATCCTCCTTTGGCACAGCCTTTACTGTCTCAATAGAGGCAAAAAGAGGTGTAACAACAGGCATTTCTGCAAAAGACAGGGCGGTGACAATACTGACTGCCATTGACCCAAAGACAAAGCCTGATGATATAGCAAGACCAGGGCATGTTTTCCCTCTCAGGGCAAGAGCAGGTGGTGTGCTTCAAAGGGCAGGACAGACTGAAGGTTCAGTTGACATGGCAAGGCTTGCAGGATTTTATCCTGCAGGTGTCATTTGTGAGATTATGAATGATGATGGGACAATGGCAAGGGTGCCTCAATTGATGGAGTTTTCAGCAATTCATGGGCTAAAGGTTGTCACCATTAAAGACCTCATTAAGTATAGGATGCAAAAGGAAAGCTTCGTAAAAAGAATAGCCACCATCCAATTACCCACCGATTTTGGTGAATTTACTGCCATTGCTTACAAAAATGACATTGATGGATTTACAAACCTTGCCCTTGTAAAAGGTGAAATCAAGAAAGACGATGAGGTGTTGGTTCGTGTTCATTCTGAATGTCTTACTGGTGATGTCTTTGGTTCAAAAAGATGTGACTGCGGAGAACAACTACACAGGGCAATGGCTATGATTAATAAGGAAGGTAAAGGTGTAATTTTATACATGAGGCAAGAGGGCAGGGGAATTGGACTTGCAAACAAATTAAGGGCCTATGAACTTCAAGACAAGGGCTTAGATACCGTTGAAGCAAATATTAAACTTGGTTTCAAACCTGACCTAAGAGACTATGGAATTGGAGCACAAATACTTGTTGATTTAGGCGTCAGAAAGATGAAACTCCTTACTAACAATCCTAAAAAAATTGTTGGACTTGAAGGATACGGGCTTAAGATTGTAAAGCGGGTCCCTGTTGAATCAAATCCCAATGAAAAAAATTTAATATATCTCTCTACAAAGAAGAAAAAATTAGGGCATATGCTTGAAAATGTCCCATAAATATAAGCAATTACCTGAGCTCCTTGCCCCTGCAGGCGATCTTGAAAAACTCAAGACAGTAATTCATTATGGCGCAGATGCGGTTTATTTAGGTTCTTCCAAATTTAGTCTAAGGCACAAGGCAGATAACTTTGAGATTGATGAACTAAATTTAGCAATAGAGTATGCACATAAAAGGGGCAAAAAGGTCTATGTGACGGTCAACATTTTCCCTCACAATAAAGACCTGTCTCTCATTTCAGATTACATAGATTCGCTTAAAATGCTCCGCCCTGATGCAGTGATAGTGTCTGATTTGGGTGTTTTTGAAATTTTTAAATCTAAATTCCCTGAAATGCCTCTTCACATCAGCACACAGGCAAATATTACCAACAAGGCTTCAGCACTTTTTTGGCAAAAACTCGGCGCAAAAAGGCTCATTTTATCAAGAGAACTCACCTTAGATGAGATAAAGGAGATTAGACAAGCTACTGACATTGAACTTGAGGTATTTATTCATGGCTCTATCTGTATATCCTATTCAGGAAGGTGTTACATAAGTAGTTTTCTTGCTTATAGGTCTGCAAATCTTGGTTTGTGCACAAATTCTTGCAGGTGGAATTATACACTTATGGAAGAAAAGAGACCGGGTGAATATTTCCCTGTATTTGAAGACGACAAGGGGACTTATTTGATGAGTTCAAAGGACCTTTGTATGATTGAACATATTGATAAGTTGATTTATGCAGGGATAGATAGTTTCAAGATTGAAGGCAGGATAAAGGGTGTTAATTATGCAGGAGGCGTTGTAAAGGTCTATCGTGAGGCAATTGACTCACTTATTGATAATCCTAAGTTTATCTGTCAACAAAGATGGATAGACGAATTAAATATGTTCAGTAGCAGGGGTTACACCACTGGCATGTTCTTTGGCAAACAACCAATAGAAGACTACAATTTTGATGGAACAAGTTACAAGATGACAAGGGAGTTGGTAGGTATTGTAATGGAAGTTTTCCCCAATAGGGCAATCATCTCTATGAGAAACAAACTTGAAATGGGTGAAAGGGTTGAATTTCTCACACCAAGTCTTGAGGGAATGGAGTTTGAGATTACAGACATGGCAGACATGGACGGTAATAAAATAATTTCTGCAAAAAACGAAGATACAATTTTTATAAACATTCCTAAAGATGTAAGGGTAAATGACCTCATCAGAAAGAGGGGATTAAACAGCTCTATGATTTAAAGCCATGCAATCCCTTTATTACATAGCGTACAAACTTCACCGAAGCATTAAAAAAAAACAGACAAAGAGACTTCCATGTAAGGTCATAAGCGTAGGAAATCTAACAGTTGGAGGAACAGGTAAGACGCCAGCTACCATTACAATTGCAGAAGAGATAAGAAAACAAGGCTTATTTCCAATAATTTTAACAAGGGGCTACAAGGGCAAAGGGAAAGAACCTTGTTATGTTAGGGCAGGGTTTGTTTCAGATAACATTCAGACTTGTAACAATTTTATTGAATCTGGCGATGAACCTTATTTGATGGCTCAAAGATTAAAAGATGTGCCAGTTATAAAGTGTTCAAATAGATACAGAGGCGGCATCTTTGCCCTTACAAATATTGAGCATTTATACAGAATCAACTCCATTAACAATGACAAGATTATATTCATACTTGATGATGGATATCAACACTGGAGTCTCGAACGAGACATTGATATTGTTCTTATAGATGGCATAAAACCTTTTGGCAATGGTAAATTGTTACCCTTTGGCAGTTTAAGAGAACCACTGAGTGAATTAAAAAGGGCAGATATAGTTTTGATTACTAAAAAAAGAAATGAATATGCTGAGGAACAAATTAGAAAACACAACCACTTTGCCCCTATTTTTTTGGGCGAATATGTCCCCATTTCTTTGGTTGATTCACTAGGGCAGTCAAGAGTTGTTGATGAAATAAAAGACAAAAGGGTCTTTGCATTTTCAGGTCTTGGTAATAATGAAGGCTTTATCAATACTTTAAAGGGATTAAAGCCCTCTGATGTTATAAACTGTTTTTTTAAAGACCATTATCTATACCGATATCGTGATATAGAGACAGTTTGCAAAGAGGCACAAAGAGCCAAGTCTGATTTTATAATCACCACAGAAAAAGATATGGTCAAGATAAAAGAAATGCTAAGAGACAATTCCATTTATGCCTTAAAAATATCATTAAAGATAGACAGGGATTTCTTTAATAACATCTTTAAAAGGCTGAAACTTTAGTGTTTTCTGAAAGACATTCATAAAAAAAGAAGCTGCTATAATAATCTAAGCTAAACGGAGATTAAATTATGTGAATTAATAATTTTAAAATCTTTTAAAAATAAAATGCTTGACAAAGTCTGTTTAGTATTGTAAGAATTTTCGCTATCAATATTAATTTAAGGAGGTTAACTTAAAGATGAATCCTGAAAACATCAAATACCACAAAGAACACACCTGGGCAAAGATTTCTGGAAAGAAGGCTATTGTTGGCATCACTGATTATGCACAAGACGCGCTAGGTGATATAGTATATATTGACCTGCCTGACATCGATGCTACCGTAGAGGCAAATACTGAAATGGCGGAAATAGAATCGACAAAATCAACCTCAGCGGTTATTGCACCTGTAAGCGGTACAGTTATTGAGATTAACGATAAACTTGCTGATGCACCAGAGTTGATTAATGAAGAACCTTACGGTAAGGGTTGGATTGCTGTAATACAGATGGAAAATCTTATGGAAGTTAATGACCTTATGGATGTTGACGAATACGAGGTTTTCATTGAAGAGGAGAGCAAGTGAAAATAGCCATCATAGGGTCAGGCCCTGGTGGATATGTTTGTGCTTTAAAATCTGCCCATCTTGGGGCAGAGATATTTATCATTGAGGACAAGGAAGTAGGAGGAACATGTCTAAACTGGGGGTGTATTCCTACTAAGGCTCTTACAGCCTCTGCTGAGATGTTGCACAAAGCAAGACATCTTGAAGACTTTGGTATTGAGCTCAAAGGAGAGATAATAGCAAACCTGTCAAAGATAATGGAGCGAAAAGACAAGGTTGTTTCAACAATGGTAAAAGGTATTCGCTCCCTCTTTAAGTCCTATGGTGTAAATCTCATTGAAGGAAGGGGCTCAATTAAACCACCTAAGGAAGTAATAGTAACTAAAAGAGATGGCTCACAGGAGTCAATAATTGCTGACAAAATTGTCATTGCTACTGGTTCAAGACCAGCAGAAATACCACCTTTTCAGTTTGACAGTAAGTTTATCCTTTCAAGCACTGATGCACTTTCAATCAAAGAAATACCAAAAAAACTTATAATTATAGGTGCTGGTGTAATTGGTTGTGAGTTTGCTTGCATTTTTAGAGAACTTGGTTCAGAGGTTACAATGCTTGAATTAATGCCAAGACCTATTATGACCGAAGATGCAGAGATTGCTGAGATACTTGAGAGAGAGTTGAAAAAGAAAAAGATAAAACTCATGACCAATGTCAAGGTTACAAAGGCATCAGTAGATGGTGATGAGGTCATTGTCAAATTAGAGGATGGAAAGGAATTAAGGGCAGATAAGGTGCTCGTTTCAATAGGAAGGTCTTATAATGTGGAGGGGTTAGGTCTTGAAGAACTTGGGATTGAACGAGGTCCAAAGGGCAATATAAAGGTCAATTCAAAGATGCAGACTAATGTTGAAGAGATTTATGCTATCGGTGATGTTACTGGTGGCATACTACTTGCTCATGTTGCATCAAAAGAAGGTATAATTGCCGCCTATAATTTATGTGGTATTGAACGGCAGATGGATTATACTGTTGTACCCTCTGCTATCTTTACCTCACCTGAAATAGGTTCAGTTGGACTTAGAGAGCATCAATGTATAGAAAAAGGCTTAAATATTAAAATAGGAAGGTTTCAGTTTAGGGCACTTGGTAAAGCTCATGCAATAGGTGAAATCTCAGGCATGGTAAAGATTATTGCTGATTCCTATACTGACAAAGTACTTGGGGTTCATATAATTGGTCCTAATGCTTCAGACCTTGTGCATGAAGGTGCACTTGCTATGGAAAAAAATCTTACATCAAAAGACTTAGCAAATATGATACATGCTCACCCAACATTATCAGAGGCAATTATGGAATCGGCAGAGGATGTCCACAGTGAGTCTATTCATTTGCCAAGAAAAACATTATAAGTGATTTAGTGATTAAATATTCCCCTTTGTTAAGGGGCACTATACTCAAGTTAAGGAGGGTATTATGAGTGAGATAGTTGATGTCTATGCAAGAGAGGTTATTGATTCAAGGGGGAATCCAACCGTTGAAGTAGAGGTAGTACTTGAATCAGGTGTCGTAGAGAGTGCAATTGTGCCTTCAGGTGCATCTACAGGGACAAGGGAGGCCCTTGAATTAAGAGACGGAGACAAAAAAAGATTTCATGGCAAAGGGGTCACAAAGGCTGTTGAAAATGTAATAGAAACCATTGCAGATAAAATTATAGGGTTGGAAGCCTCAGACCAGGTGTATATTGATAAATTTTTGTTAGAACTTGATGGCACAGAGAACAAATCAAAATTGGGTGCAAATGCCATACTTGGCGTCTCAATGGCAGTTTGCAAAGCCTCTGCAGCTGAATTAGGTATTCCACTGTATCGTTATATTGGTGGTAGCAATGCCAAGGTTTTGCCAAATCCAATGATGAATATCTTGAATGGTGGAGCTCATGCAGATAATAATCTGGACATACAAGAATTTATGATAATGCCTATTGGTTTTAATACCTTTGCCTCTTCATTAAGGGCAGGTGCAGAGATTTTCCACACATTAAAGTCTATCTTAAAGAAAAAGGGCTTAAACACAGCAGTAGGTGATGAAGGTGGTTTTGCGCCTAATTTAGGGACAAATGAAGAGGCAATCACCATAATCATTCAAGCAATCAAAGATAGTGGCTATAAAGCAGGTAAAGACGTCTACATTGCCTTAGATGCAGCGGCATCGGAATTTTATGAAAAAGGAAAGTATAAGTTTGAAGGCAAGTCTGTGTCTTCAGAATACATGGTTGACTATTATGAAAAACTTGTAGAAAATTATCCGATAATATCTATTGAGGATGGTATGTCTGAGGCTGATTGGGATGGATGGAAGGCATTGACTGATAGAATTGGCAAAAAGGTTCAAATCGTTGGCGATGACATCTTTGTTACCAATACAAAGATATTTGCCGAAGGGATAAAAAAAGGGATTGCTAATTCTATTTTGATTAAGCTAAATCAGATTGGCACTGTTACTGAGACCCTTGATGCCATAGAGATGGCAAAGACAGCCGGATATACTGCAATAATTTCACACCGTTCTGGAGAGACCGAAGATACAACCATCGCAGATTTAGCAGTTGGGACAAATGTTGGTTTTATAAAGACTGGTTCTATGTCAAGGAGTGAAAGGATAGCAAAGTATAATAGGCTATTAAGGGTTGAAGATGAACTTAATGGTTTAGGAATTTTTAAAGGGAAAGATGCCTTTTACAATATCAAATAAAAAAAAGCCCCCTTATTCTCTAAAAAGAGAGGTAGCAAGGATAAAAAAAAGAAACACAATCACCTTTTATCTAATAGCATTTGCCATTTTCATCTATTTGCTCGGGGCAATACTCTTTGGAGATATGGGTCTTTTTAAATATAAAAAACTTTATGATGTAAAAACCAAACTTGAGGCAGAGATAAAGACTTACGAAAATGAGAACAAAAAAATAAAAATGGAGGTAAAAGCCCTCAAAGAAGACCCCTTTTATATTGAAAAACATGCGAGAGAAGAATTTGGTCTTGCTAGACAGGGTGAATATATCTTTCAGTTTCAACCATCTCAACAAGATTAAATGAGCAGTCATCCTCTTTACATTGCCTTTTATTGGCACATGCACCAACCATCATACAGGGACCCAATGACAGGGCATTTCTGTCTGCCATGGGTAAGGCTTCATGGAACCAAAGACTACCTTGATATGATGTTGATACTCAAAGATTATCCTAAGATACACCAAACCTTCAACATAGTCCCATCACTTTTTGAACAACTCATTTGCTATATTCAAAAAGGCGACAAAGACAAACACCTTGAGGTTACACTAAAAGAACCTTCAGGACTTACTGAAGAAGAGAGGATATTTATTGTTGAAAATTTTTTCTTAGCCAATTGGGATACAATGGTCAAACCATACCCAAGATATTTTGAACTCTTACTTAAACGTGGTTACAGATACGGTAAGGCAGACCTGAAGAGAATACACAGATACTTTAATGAATCAGACATAAGAGACCTTCAGGTATGGTTTAACCTTGTCTGGATTGACCCTATGTTCGTAAAAGATGACAGGGATTTACAAGACCTTTACAAAAAGGGTGCAGACTTTACTGAAGAAGAAAAAATGCTTGTCATCAACAAACAATTTAATATACTAAAGAGAATTATCCCAACCTACAAAGAATTTTACAAAAATGGACAGGTAGAACTATCTGTTACACCCTTTTATCATCCCATATTGCCACTGCTTTGGGATACCAATAATGCACGGATTGCCATGCCATATGTAAAACTCCCTAAAAGGAGATTTTCCTATCCTCAAGATGCAATTAACCAAATAAAAATGGGCATTGATTTCTTTGAAAACCTTTTTGGGAAAAAACCCTTAGGCATGTGGCCATCAGAAGGCTCTGTCTGTGAAGATGTAGTCAAGGCAATTGCAAGGGAAGGTATTAATTGGATTGCTACTGATGAAGATGTCTTGGCTGCATCTCTTGGATATGGTTTTAGAGATAGCGACGGCAATGTAAACAACCCTTCTGCCCTATACAAACCCTATAATTTTGAAGGTGTTAATATCTTTTTTAGGGATCACAAATTATCTGATCAAATTGGCTTTGTCTATTCAGGTTGGGATGCAAGAGATGCAGTTAATGATTTTATGGGGAGGTTAGCAAACATATATAACATCGTTCCAAGAGACCAAAAATGCATTGTCCCTGTAATACTTGATGGCGAAAACGCTTGGGAATACTATAGAAATGATGGACAGGACTTTTTACGATTATTATATGAGACTTTAAGTAATGACAATAGGTTTAAAACTGTTACAATTTCAGAGTTTTTATCTCAACAAGTTAATACAACTAAGTTAGACAAACTTCATGCAGGTTCTTGGATTTACGCAAACTTTGCCATTTGGATAGGTCATGATGAGGATAATCTCTCATGGGAGTATCTATCACAAACGAGACAAGACCTTGAGACATTTGTATTGAAAAATCCAGATAAAGATGTCTCGGAGGCATGGAAATATCTTTATTCAGCAGAGGGTAGCGACTGGAACTGGTGGTATGGTGATGAGCATTCTACAGAAACTGCAGAGGTCTTTGATGAGCTCTATAGAAAACATTTAATGAAGGTCTATGAAATAATAGGGCTTGAGATACCAGCCTATCTATATGTGCCCATACTAATCGAAGATAGGGAGGTCTTGCCAAAGACAGAGATAAGAGGTTTTATCTATCCTTCCATAGATGGAATGGTAACAAGTTATTACGAATGGCTATCAGCTGGTTATTTAGACCACAAACAATCAGGTGGTAGTATGCACAGGTCTGAAGGCTTTATTACGGGCATCTACTATGGTTTCAATGAAAAGTCCTTTTTTATAAGGCTTGATCCCATTAATCCTTTTAGCACTATTAAAGACCATATAAAAATAGATGTGAAGATTATAAAACCCCCGGAATATAAACTTACTGTGGAAATTGAAAATAATTCTGTCAAAACAAGTTTGACCTTTCTAAAAGATGAAAAATTTATCCCAGTTAAGACGACTTTTTTAGCATCAGCGAAAGATATCTTTGAGTTACAAATTCCCTTTGACCAGATAGGGGTTAATATGAACGATGAGATTCAATTTTCTATTCACATCATGAAAAATGGTGATGAAATAGAGCGTTGCCCTTGGCGTGGTTACATCACCTTTACTTGCCCATCACCTGATTACGAAAAGATGATGTGGTATTGATTGACCATTTATCTGGAAATAACCTAAAAGGGGTGAATGACCTTGGATATTAACGCTATAACTTATCTGCTTTTTGACTTTTTGTTGATAGCTATATTTACGGGGGTTATAATACTTTATTTTTCTCAAAGGAGAAAAAAAGGGTTAAGAGCCAAAATATCGCATGCTTGATGAGGATTAAAGAGATTACATTTAACCCAAAATTGTCATTAGAGTTTTAATGGAAAATGTGCAGGCAAGGGAAAAGACTCTGCCTTACACCATAAAACATTGCATTTTTCTCATATCCATGCAAAGCTTCAAAATGTGTATATTCCCGTGATATACCCACCAACAGCAAATTTTTCATAGTCAGGCTGAACCTTCCTGCATACTACCACTTGTCTAAACAGGTTATAGGCTATCATTATCAAATTCATCACTGCTTCGGTAGCGATAAGGCTTTGCATATTAAAACTATTCAGTACCTTCAGTTCCTTAATCCTGTTTTCAGCATGGAAATAATTTATAGAGTGATACAATGGTTTTTGTCATCTTAGTTTATCAGACCCAAAATCGGCGATAGAACTAAAAAGGCTTAGTAAAATCAGCAAGTAAGATAGGAAGGGCTGGTGAAGGATTTATATACGACACCTTATAAAAATAGTTTGTAGGGCTTTGTCATAAGGCATTGTTTTAAATGTATAAATCAAAATTATAAATAAAATTTGTCGATTATAAAAATCCTTCACCAGCCCTTCCTATCGTTATTTTAAGGTCAGATAAACATTTTAGGCTTAAGAGAGCTGATTTTTTTCTTTAATATAATCTCTTTAGCTGGACTAATTTTTGCGCATTATACAAGGTCTCATTAGTATTCCATTTTTTGAAAGTCACTACATTGAGAGTTACAAAGACATACAATGGTTATTTAAATGGACCCTTTAATATCTCTATCTCTAACAAGAGTAATTTACCTATAAAATTATTGATAAAATCTAAAGGTTATGACAACCATATTAAGATAATTTATGACAGGTTTTACATCAATCCTGACTCACAGATGATAGTGATGATTAATCTGCTAATCCAAATTATGATAACAACATTATTGAATTAGAGTTAAAATACGATAATAATAAAAAAACTCGTAGTTAAAACATTATATAATAGCTGTATGGAGGAAAGTAGATGAATATGAAAGTATTGATTGTCCTTATCGTAATCATTGGTCTCGCTGTTGTTTTAAGCACTATTTTTATCGGTGACAGACTCTTTGATGGCACAGTAGTTGACAAACCTTATGATAGGGGTGTTAATTGGGATAAGACTCAGGCAAAAAAACAGAAATTAATAGTAACATCAGAGA
>DUZI01000015.1 GCA_013349595.1 Nitrospirota bacterium | reverse complement strand
ATCATACCTGACTTATAGATAAAACTGTTAAGGGTGCCTGTCAAGTTTCTTTTCTTTTCAACAACCTCTTCTTTATTTTCACTCATATCAAAAAACCTCCTATTCTTAAAATAGCGATACGAAAAGCTGTTTCAGGCTTTTTATAATCGACAAATTTTATTTGCTTTATCCATCTATAATGCAATGCCTTATGACAAAGCCCAAGGAACTTTTTTTATAAGGTGTCGTATAAAAATCCTTCACTAGCCCTTCCTATCTTACTTACTGATTTTATTAAGCTTTTTAGTTCTATCACCGATTTTGGGTCCTATTGCACTAATTGATCACAATTTTTTAAATGTTAAGATTGTAATTTTGTAATTTCTTTTTCTCTTCTAAACACTGTTTTAATTGCTGATTTTGCCTTTCATATTTCTCCATAAGGCTAACCCTCTCTCCTTTAAGGGTAGCAATCTCTTTTGCATAGCTGTTGAGTTTTTCAATTGCAGAGTTTAATTTTATCTCTAAATAGTGGATATCTCTCTGCAAATCAGCCTTTTCGCCCTCTAACTCACTAATCTTGTCATTAAGTTCCTTTGTGTCTGCCCTTTGTTTTTCAACACTTTTTTTCATAGAACGAATCATTGCCTGTGCCTCATTTCTTTCTTCAATGAGCCTCTCTATCTCATACTTTAGTTCACGCTTTGAGGGCATTTCGTCATTTAGTGCCTTGTTTTTCTCTTGTAGTTCATTGTTTTCTGCCTTTAGTCGAGCCACTACATCCTTTGAAGCCTCTAAATCCTTTTCTAGTGCCTTATTAATAGCAAGAATAGCATTAAGTTGGGCATCCATATTTTGCATGCTTGCAAATAAATCTTTGATAGTCTTGCCAATATCAATTGCACCTGTCTCATTTTTGAGCTGTTCAAGCACTTTGAGTTCAGGCATGTCACGCACAACTAAATCACCTTCTGCAACAAAAGAGCAGTCTTCTTTTGAATCTACGATTTCATCTTTACATTTTTCTTCAATCTCTGAAACATCTTCTTTTATATCTTTTTGCTCTTTTTCCATGTTTACTCCTTTGTGTAAAATTTAATCTTCAAGCCTTTTTCAATACCTTTCATATTTTCATAGAGGCTATTAAATGCCTTTGATGACCATGATAACTTCTCCTCAAGGGCATCAATACCTTCAAATTCTTCACTTGCAGATTTTTCAGTCATCTTTATCTTTGTCTTTAAAGACTCAATCTCCCCCTTTATGAAATCAATCTTCAGTATGGTATTACTGAGACTGGCAATATTATCACCACATTCCTGTGACATCTTGTTATATTCAGTGATAATCTTACCCTTTTCAGTCTCAAGCAGGCTTATCTCTGTATTAAGGTTACTCTCTTCAGTGGTAAAGGTTATTAGTCTTTTCTTCAAATCATGGAGCCTTGATGAGAGTTCTTTGGTTATCTTATTTCTCTCAAGGAGTTCTATCTCAAGCTCCTTTATCTGTCTCTCAATCTCAAAGTTACTATTTTCAAGCATTGATATATCTTCTTTAAGGGCATTTCTCTCAGCAAGCAAGCTTTCCTTGTAAGAATCTATTTCAACATCCTTTGACCTTTCATCTCTCATAGATAAATTCTCCTTGTTTGAAAATCAATGGGATGACTTCTTGGTCATCCCAATTTTTTTTAACCTTTTAGTAAAAGTGAGATGAGCTCTGCCTTTGTATAGGATTCATCACATTCAATACCTTTACTTTTACACATATTAATCAAATCAGTTTTAAGTTTTTTCTTAAGTGCCTCTTCTGTCCACTCGGCATCAAAGGCTGATGCATTATCAGCAACCTCATCTTGCCGAGTATCAGTACTCTGTTCAATAGATGTAACCTCATCTGTTACGACATTTGCTTGAACTGTCTCTTCAGGTGCTGTTTCTACAACATAGGGCTCCTGCACTGTTTCCTCTTGTATCACTTCCTTTACCGTTTCTTCTTGAATTGTAACCTGTTCTTGAACTGTAATTTGTTCAGTAGAAGTCTCTGGTTCTTTGAATGGTTCAGGTGAGATAACCTCATTTATCTTGGCTATCCTTTCTTTTTGCCACCAATCTTTTAATGACTCAATAGCCTCGTTGAGTGCCTTGCCTTTAAGGTTAATGTCAAAATCAATTGATTCACCTGTGATGGATACAAGGGCATCGTATGCCTTTTTCCTTATATCGAGATTATCATCACCAAGCACCCTCATCAATGGCAGGACTGATGAATCATCTTTTATATTAGCAAGCGCCGTTACTGCAGATTTTCTTACGCTATCGTCTTTGTCTTGTAAAGATTGGATAAGACCTGGCACTGCATCAGCTATATCTTTCCATCCAAGGAAGGTAATGGCTGTCCTTCTTACCTCTGGATGTTCATCATTTAACGCCTCGATAAGATGTGGTGCAATATCTTCATCAGTTCCCATCTTATACAGACCCCTTAAGGAACTAATCCTACACCTGTGATTTGGGCTTTTTACATTATCTTTACAAATACCTAAAACTCTTGCATCACCAATATTGGTGAGTGAATTAATAATCTCCGCAATAAGATATGGGTTTTCAAACTTGACTGCCTCAATAAGCACATCAGCAACTACAGGGATACCCATCTTGCCGAGTTCTGCAGAGGCAAGGATTCTGACCTCCATCTCTTCATCACAAAGGTCTGAGGCAATCTTTTTAAAGATTTCCCTCTGGCTTTCTGAATCAAATGATGCTTGTTTGAGTGTATTGTCTAAGGCTGACTTGATTGCATTAATAGTTTGTTCATCTGAAGGCTTTATCTTTTTCTTGACTGCCTTTTCCTTCTCTTTCTTTGCCTCTTCTGCCTTAAGTTTCTCTATCTCTGCCATCTCTTGAATCTGCTGATTTAATCTCTCAATCTCTTGTTCATATTCCCTTACCTTTGCAATAAGTTCATTTATCTTTTCTGACTCAAGTTTTTGTTCAGAAGAACTCTCCTTGCCAATTTCATAGTAGAGTTTTTTAATCTTCTCTTCATATTCTGTAATCTTCTCTTTAAGTTCTCTTGTCTTTGTGCTTCCAATTTTACTGAAGGTGTTTTTGACACCTTCAAATACATTTGGCACTGCCGAACCTATTGATGATGCTGTCTTACCGATGAAACTGAAAGTTTTACCACCTATTTCAGTAACGATATCATAGGTTTTGACAATAGTCCTCCCACCAAAGTTTAATACGGTTGCAATACCTCCCAAAATACCTGTTGCCTTTACCGTTGTTTCAGTTCCTTCTTGCACCATGTCCTTTCTCCCTCCTTTTTTTGATATTTAGATTAAAATGCCTGCAATAAGCCTAATGGCTACTAAAATAAGAAGTCCTGCGATTATACGCCTAATTGTTTGAGACGATGCTATCATTGAGAGCTTAGCCCCATAAAAAGCTCCCAAAATAACCCCAACTCCAAGAAAGATGGCATAATCAAAGTCCACTGCATTAAGCCCAATAAAAATCATTATTCCAAAAAAACTGGTGATGGTGATAATAAAATGTGATGTAGCTGCAGCGATATGAACGGGTATTCCTATAAAGGTCATCATTGGCATATGTATTAACCCACCACCAATTCCAAACAAACCAGAAATAATACCTACAAGGAAACTCCCTCCATATCCTATTGATAAATCTGATGTGTAAGTATGTATTCCTCCTGCTGAATCCCTCAATACCCTTGTCTGAAGACTATGCTCACTAGAGGCACAGACAAACTTGAGACTCCCTAAAAATATTAGACTGTATGCAAGAGCTATCAAGACCATAGCAAATAAAAGGGAAAAGATTGTAATGTTGAAATACTGTGCAGTCAAAGAGCCTATAAAAACACCTGGTATTGCAAAGACTGAAAACCTCAAACCAATTTCATAGTCAATCCTCTGCTGATGAATATATGAAAAGGTGCCTGATAGGGCATTTAAAAATACGGCTACAGTAGAAGTGCCTATGGCATGTAGGGGGGAGAAGTTATAGAAAATCAAAAGTATTGGCACATGAAGAAAGCCTCCTCCAGCTCCAACCAATGTGCCAATGGCACCTATAATAACCCCTGTGATTATTACTACAAGCGCATCTATTGAGCCATCTATAGGCTCATGCCAAGAGGTTTTCATAGGTTCTAAGGCACAACCTGTGCATAAGGTTATGAGTAATAATGATAATGTAATTGTCTTTGTCATCGGTGCTAAATTTAACCCAATCAAACTTTACTTTATTAGCCTTTCATAAGCCTCTTTATACTCTTGTAATGAACTTAATAACCTCTTATTTGACTTCATAAGGCTGTCGTTTAATTGCTCAAGTAGTTCTGCAAAGGACTTATTAATCTCAATATTTACTGCAAGTCTTTGTGCCTCTACCTTTAAGTCTTCTAATTCCTTTTGTCTGTTTTGGATTTCAGTTTCTAATCCTTTTATCTGCGTCAATGAATTTTCCTTAAAATCCCTCTCTACCTTAATCTGTTGCTGTTTTTCTTGAATAGATTTCTCAAGTAAGCCAATTTGTTCTTTAAGGCTGTTCAGTTCTTTTTGCTGAGCCTCTTTTTCAGTCAACAAATTTGTAGTCTCTTGTTTATATTCTGAAACAAGATTATCCGTCAAAATATTAAGTCTCTGTATTATCTGACTGATTGAACCAGCATCTTTTATCTTTTTGAAGCCATTTAGAAGGTCTAATTCTGTTTTGCTAACATTATCTAATATCTTAGCAATTTCATCTGCCTTTCTTTCATAGAAAAGAATTGAGCTTATGTTATTTAATTCATCCTTGATTGATTGCTTGTACCTATTTTGTTTGAAATTATCTTCTAATTCAGCAACCTTATCCATTAGATTTCCAATATATCCTTCTATATCAAAGCCTGATATTTGATTTATTAGGCTTTGTTGATGTTTCTCATTGGCAAAAAGCTCTTCTTTTAAAGTCTGTAAAGCCCTTAGAGAGTCATTTTTACTTTGAAAGAGTAAAGAATGCTCACCACTTAACCTGTCTCTTTGGACTTTTAAGTCGTTGCAGGTAGATTCTAAATATGATAAATTTCTCGATAAGTTTGATAATTCAGTCTTTTTTACATTAAATGATTCTAACTTTTTTTGTATCTCTAACTTTTTATCAATCTCTCTCTGAAGGTCTTCCCATTGGGATTTTAGGGTATTATGGGTTTTCTCAAGCTCATTGAGCCTGCTTTGAGCCTCTTTAAACTCTGGGTCAAGTTCAGAGAGTTTTGACTTTAAACCAGAGAGTATTTCCTTAAGATAGTCTCTTTCTTCCTTCTGACGCTCAATCTTTGATTCAAGCGCAATCTTTTTCTTGCGAAGCATTAGATTCATTCCAGCGTTATTGATGAGTTTGAGCATTTCAACTGTGCTGTAAGTCTGTTGAGGTTTTTTCATGACATTCTCCTCACTGTATCTTTGATCTTACGATAACTTTGTGTGGCAAACTTTAATCCTTCACTAAAAGAAGAATTTTCAAGGATTAATCTTTTAAAACGGCTTATTGCCTCATCCTTAGACTTTGTGGTCTCCTTTATTTTCTCAATCTTATCTACATATACCTGAATTTCTTTGACAAGTTCATCTAACTGCGATTGAAGACTCATAGCCTTTTCCTTATCCCTTGCAGTTTGCTCAGTTATTTCAGTTAAGACTTGTGATCTTTCATTTAGGGTTGTCTTTAGTCCCTCACTAAGAGGTTTTAGCTGAGAAATCTCCCTTGTCATGCCCTTTAAGTCAAAGGAATGAACATACTTGTCGTTTAACAATTGCAATGTTTCTTTAACCTTGTAATATAGATGGGCATATTCATCTATAAGGTTCTGACAAAATACATTTAGAGACCTAATAAGAGAGGCTTCATCCTTGGTAAATTCAAGATTGATATGAGCAATCTCTTGGCTGTGGGGATGTTCCCATTTGCTTGTTTTGGTGTTTAAAACAGCCAAAAGACCTTCAAAACCTTTCAAAAGCACCTTTATGGACTCGTTTTTTGAGTGGATTAATGATTTTTCATTATTTATTGCCCTAAATGTTGATTCTGTCTCTTTTATTGACTTATTTAGAGTATCAATCTCTTCGCTCAAGGATATTTTTTCTTTTTCCAAAAAATCCTTGCGAATCATAGCCTCATCAAGATTGCGAAGGGTCTTTTCATATAGTTCATTAAGTTCAGTCACATCCATATCAAATTGAAAAGAATGCAGATGTGCAGTCATCTTTGGGAGTGAATTTTTAAGCTCTGCAATTAGCAGTTCAAGTCTTTCTTGTTCTGCATATAGCTCATTTAATCTACTTTTTCTGTCAGCAAGGGCTAATTGCCTCTTTGCCTCTTGTATCTCCTTTAAAATTTGCCCTTTTTCTAAATCTAATGCCTCGCTCTGAGACTTCAAGCTGTCTATTTCGGCAGCAGAGCTTTCATCATATTGTGAAAGAAGAGATATATCTGCCTTTGCCTCACCAATGTTTTCTTTATATTCTTTTAACTTTTCCATGACTTACTCACCTGAAGTAAATCTCTTCCAGAGTTCCTGTATCTTATTGAGTTCCTCTTTTGCCTTATCTCTTTCTTTGATGGCACCTTCTAATTCAAGTCTCATCTTTTCAATCTTATCATTTAAGGCAGAGACCTTTTTGCCAATTTGTTGTGCCTCTTCAAGTTCCCTTCTAATTGACATGTTGTCTTTCCGTAATTTAATTAACTCCTCTTCTCTTTTGACCATTTCCTTTTGGAAGTCTCTTATAAGGTCATCGGCAGTCTTTTGAGCCTCTCTTAATAACTGGTTAGTCTCATCAGCCTTGAGATTTATAAAATCGTCAAGTTCCCTAACAGTTTTATTTACCTGTTGCACAAAAGTTTCTCTATCAACCATATCTTGTCCTCCCCTTTTTTAGCCTTTGACAGTAATGTACATAGGTTTACCAGCCCTTATTACATCAAGTAATATTCCATCTTTGAGATTTGCCTTCTTTGTAAGTTTTATAAAGGTCAACATGTCAGGTACTGGTTTGTTGTTCATAGCCCTGATAATATCACCCTTCATCACACCTGCTGCGCCCATAATCCCTGCTGCCTCTGCAACCAAAACCCCACCGCTTACATAAGATTGCAGAGCAGGATTAATTGGTGTGATTTCTGCACCAAACCACTCAAATTCTGCTGGTTGTTTTGCTGTAGGTGCTTGTTGAGGTGTATTACCTAATATAGCCTGACCGAGTGCAACCTTTAAAGTCTGCCTTCTGTCATTTCTGAAGACTATAAGCTCGACTTTATCTCCTGCCTTTTTGACTCCAACTATCTTTTGCACATCAGCCACAGTAGCAATCTTTCGCCCATCAACCCTATAAATAATATCACCTCTTTGTAAGCCTGCGACCTCTGCAGGTGAACCTGTAACAACACTGTCAACTAATACACCACCAGGATGATTAAGCTTAAACTGTTTTGCAATCAATTTATCAATATTAAGAAGATTTGCACCCAAATACCCATCAGGCTGTATTGCAGCAGCTGGTATCATCCCTTGACCAAGCCCTAAACCCCTTCCACCGCCTTGTCCAGGTGTTTGATATAGTTGGGGATGGCAGTCTATACACTTTCCTCTGAAAGGATGAGGTGCAATTATCATCTTGCCATTAGGGAGTTTGTACGAATTACCTGTCTGTCTGCCCTGTCTGCCGAATGCGGCGAGTTGACCTCCTGCCACTGCTGGTGCAGTGCCTTGAAAATCAATTACCCCTCCAACAAGCGGCATAGCCTGATTTATTGGGATTGCAAAGCCAATACCACTGAAAACCCCAGTTGGTGAGTATATTGCAGTATTAATCCCGATTACCTCTCCCCTTACATTTACAAGGGGACCTCCACTGTTACCCCTGTTGATAGGTGTATCTGTCTGAAAGAGTCCTTCAAAAACCCTACCACCCACGCTTACTGTCCTGTTACGACTGCTGATAATGCCTGTTGTAATTGTTTGGTCAAAACCAAAGGGACTGCCCATTGCCAGCACCACATCACCTGTCCTCACCGTGTCTGAATCACCAAATATTACATGGGCAAAGGGACCATCCCCCAGTATCCTCATAAGTGCAAGGTCATTAGTTCTGTCAACATTAACAAGTTTTAAGGGATATTCTTTGGCTCCACCTGCACTGTAAACTGTCGCTTTTACTGAAGCAGCACCCTCAATTACATGCCAACTTGTAAGGACATATCCATTATCAGATATTATTACACCACTGCCAACCCTGCTGTAGTTCATTACTGGACCGTCTAAAATATCAGGTTGTTGAGCCACACCAGTAAGGGCTACATCAATACTTATCAATCCTGGTCTGACTGCCTCAATAATTGTGTGATAACTAACCTGCACTGAACTTGCAGTAGGCAAATCAATAGGTTTGTATTTTGATGTATTGCCTAAAGGCTTACTTTTAAGAGTATTTCTTATATCATCGTGCTCTAATAATTTCCAAACAATGCCACCTTCACGATAGTTTTCCAGTATCACCCAGCCAAGAGTTATGAAGGCAAGTATTACCAATGTTACTATCCACGGCTTAAAGCTCTTCGGACAACTCATTTGACTCGTTGATGAAGTTGAGCCCTGTTTGTTAAGACCAATCTTTTCTTCTATCATCAAAATCACCCCACTTTCTTATGGTTTAGATTTATGCACAGGACAGAGTTATTTTTCTTGCATAGTAGTGACATTTTTATCACCATTAAGACCCATCTTAGCCTTTAGACCTGTCTTTTTAATCCCTGCCATTAATGCAATAAATCCACCAAAAAGTAAAACCAAAGGAATGATTGCTACAAATACATCAACTATATACCACCAGTAAGTTACTAATCCCCAAAGTCCAAGACACATTGCAATCAGACCAAAGACAATACTTGTCATTTCTTAATCCTCCTTTATAGCTTTTTTTCTTCTTTTTCTAAAGCCCTTTTAAAATACTTTACTGCTTCATCCCTTTGCCCTTTGCTTTCATAGGCTAGCCCTAAACTCTGATATGCCTTTATGTGGTCTGGATTCAGACTTATCACATTTTTATACATCTCAATGGCCTTGTCATGTTCACCTGCAGAATCATAGACGAGACCGAGCTTATAATAGGCATCAAAAAAATTACCATCAAGCCTTATTGCCTCATTAAAAGCCTTCATCGCCTCGCTGTTATTATCATTCATGTAATAAGCAGAGCCAAGGTTGTAATATGCTTGAGGAGACTTTTCTCCCACTATTATTACTTGTTCAAAGGTATCAATAGCTTCCCTAATGAGCCCTACCTTCAGATAAATCTTGCCCAATTCGTTTAATACATTACTATCTCTGCTGTCAATCTCAAGTATCTTTAAATAAGATTTGATAGCAGACTCATAGTCTCCTTTGTCTCGTTGCTTGTTAGCAGTTTCAAGATAAACTGACTTTGTGTCCTCAATGGATGATTCAAAAAATTTGTTATAACTATCTGTGAGTTTATCAAGGGACTTTTTCCCCTTGACAAGGATAGTCCTTGCTAATAACTTAGCTTCAGTCAAATCAAAACCCAAACCCATTTTTAGCTACCTCCTTTAGTACTTTACCTGATTTTAAATTCCTAAGAAACCAAAAGCCTGTTTATTATCTCCAAAGCCTTTTTAAACATTAATTAATTTTTTTAAAAGACAAAAAGCTCATCTTTCTTACTGGTACAGCCCTTACAAAGACATCTGATATCCCTTCCACATTGTTGACAATTGCATTTTTTAATCTTGTAATAATTCTATGTGTTTCAGTGACTGTTATTTCGCTCAACACCTCTATGTCAACATTAAGCCTGCTCTTTTGTCCCATTTGCCTTGCAGTGATAGCCCTGACACCTTCAACACCATGAATAGAAAGACAAACCCTTTTAATCTCTTCTAATCTTTCAGGCTCTAAGGAGGCATCCATGAGACCATTTACACCACCTATCAGCATTTCCAAACCAATTTTAAATATAAAAAAGGATACTATAAGCGCAGCGATAGTATCTGCACTCTCATAACCCATCGTTGAACCAATCAATCCTAATAAGACGGCAACAGAGGTAAGGCTATCTGCCTTACTCTCAGCCGCATCTGCAAGCATGGCAGGGCTGTTTAGTTGTGTCCCTGCACAAGTATTTGAAGAATACATCAAATAACTAAAGCAAAGCGATAAAATAGTGGCAAAAATTGCCTTAATATCTGGCAAGTTATGGACCCCACTCTTTAAACTCTCGAGGGCATCAATAAAAACTGTCAGTCCACATAAAAAGATAAAGAGGCTTGCAATAATTGTGCTTATATACTCAACCTTACCGTATCCATAAGGGTATCTTTTGTCCTTCGGCTTGTCGGCATATCCTAAGGCAATTAATACGAATATTGATGAAATCATGTCAGCAATAGAATGCAAGGCATCAGCCACTAAGCCTTTACTGCCTGCCAAAGCCCCGACAATAAATTTAAACACCGCCATAAATAAGTTACCAACAACACTGAGTTTTGGCGACAATCTTCCACATCTTTTGCATTCTGCATATTTCATATGCCGAACCTCTCAACATCAGGAGAATTAAGATTTAAAGCCTTTGCCTTGAATAACTCTGCCTTTTTAAAGTCATAAATCCATGCCACAATGTTATAAGGGATTTTATAGATAAACATGTTAAACTCACTTGCTTTAGCATTATATTTTTGTATAGCTGATAAAACCTCATCTTCATTACTTTTTAACACATCCATCTGATATTTATAAGGTCCCTTTGATTTTAGTGCAGGGGACATCATTACAAGCAAATCCAATGATGCAATTAGACGATTAATCTCACCCTCTATGGCAAGTATTCGTCTTGCATCTGCACCTGATTTTACCTCCCTCGCAAGGTCAATTAGTCTGTGCATTAATTCTCCTTCCATCTCTACATACTGTCTGACTGATTCTGATACATTTTTATTTAAATCAGCCTTTTTCATCATGGCAACCTCAAGCTCTCCCTTTGCAATGTGAAGTAAGTGTTCCTCATCAATCATTTTGTTGTATACAAGCTTTGATACCAATACAAAAAAATGAAACAGGACTAATATGACTATAATTACCTTATATTTGCCTCTACAAAGGTTCATGATATTAAATCAGTTAAATCCATATCAGACTCATGGTTATCTATTTGCAAACCACCCTCTGAGATAATGTTAAAGTATCTCCGAGCGTGATTACCTACTGTCATTGTAGATACTACATTTATTGAGGCACTTAAAGGGATGCCAAGAAATGGCAAATATTTAAAATTGCTTTGCATCAGTCTCGGGATTAACCTTACCGCAACATCTGAAGAGGCCTTTGCAATGCCATTTCTTAAATAATTCTGTGCCAATTCATCTATCATCTTACGCATTACTGTGGAAGTGATAGCCTTAAATGCCTCTGCTGAACCAGAAAAACCAAGAAGAGCCAAAGTAACAGCCTTTAGTTCTTCCTCGTCCATTTCAACTTCATAAGCTACAGAAATGCTATAACAAAGCTCTACCTGGACCCTCATAAGATAGTAAAAATCAACTGCAGAACCAACAAGGACGGTTCCAATAGTTCCTAATAAAGGCAAGTTTGCTGGAATACCCGTTAATCCCCCAATGCCTGCAGACTTTAGAGCAGCTTGTTTGATAAGTTTTCCGCTGACCCTGTAAGCCCTAAATTTTTTTGGCTGTTGACAAGCACATTTAAGGTCATATTCAGCAAGCATAACCTTTACCCTGCTTTTTATAGGAGGCAAATAGGCACCTGATGCAACCAAAAGATTCTGAAACCATGTAAAGTCTTTCATTTAAGTATTAGCTCTCCTGTATCCACATTTATATCCTTTACAAAGCCCTTTTAAATCATCATGTTATAGCACTAATGGCTCAACTGATACATAAACCCCACCAATATTATTCATCCTCTTTTTCAATGTCAGTTCAATTTGTTTACCAATCTTGTGCCCTTCTTCAATAGTCAGTCTATGGTCAATCTTGACTATCATCTCTACCCAAATCTGCTGACCTATCTTTCTTGTATAAACGGATACAACCCTTTTGACACCGGGGACAATCAATGTAGTTGCCTCTATCTTTTTGATAATTTTGCCTTCTACAGAGGAATCAAGCAAACTCCTCAAGGAGTCTTTTATCATGAAAAAACATAGAAATATCAAATCAACTGTCTCAATAACTGCCACAAGGGGATCAACAAAATGGAGACCTAATGTAGTCAGTAATACAGCTGCTGCTACAAAGGCAGAAGATACCGAGTCTGAATGATTGTGTTTAGCCGATGCAAGAAGGGACGGACTCTTTGTCTTCTCACCAATACAATGCAAGTATTCAGACAGCCTATAATTAGCAACCATAGATATTATTGCCGCCCAAAAGGCTATAAATTTAGGTGGTTCAGTATCTATTCCTTTAAAAATCATCCATACATCTTTAACTGAATGAATAAAAAGGAAAAAAGTGCCAGTCATAATTAACAAGCTGACAAGAAATATTGCTACAAACTCTATCTTGCCGTGTCCATAGGGATGATTTTCATCAGGCGGTTTGCCTGATATATTGATACCTACAAAGACTACAAGTGATGTAAGAAAGTCCTTAAAAGAATAGAGAGAATCACCAATTACCGCCTTACTTCCACTTAAAATACCAACTATTAGTTTGAACACAGCAAGGGCAAAATTTGCAATGACAGCAATTATCCCTGCCTTCTTTTCGCATGACATACATTGAATATAAGTTATGTTTTTGTATGGTAAGGTTTGCATATTTTACTTTTTATTTCCCATCAAAAATTGGAATTTATGCATAATCCCCAATTCAAAGGGGTGTATTTCTAACTCACTAATCACTGAATTACCGTATGACAATTTACACATACCCCTCTGTTGCCATGAGGTGCCTTTACTCCCCACTTTATCGGAGGCGCCTTCTTAGTCAATACATCTCCTCCATCCTTTGCCATCTGCCCTGTGTTCTTCACCGTCTTCGCTATGGCATGACACTTCTCACACGCACCATAATATCCATGTGGACTCGGGTCTGTCGCATTTATCATCGGCGCAGCCTCCATCTGCGCTAATCCAAGTTCTTCATTACTTATCACATCTATCCTCTTGTATTGCCCACCCCTGTATACCGTCACTACCGCCCTATTTGACATAGCTATCGGCCTCGTCGCCTCCTTAAAGGCATATAAATCTCCTGTCGCCTTGTCATTTATCGCAGTTATTACATCCCCAGCTATTATCCCACTTGCCGCAGCAAGTAATGTTACCTCATCTACTAATACTCCTTTTAT
>DUZI01000014.1 GCA_013349595.1 Nitrospirota bacterium | reverse complement strand
TCATCTGCCCCTAAGTAACTGTAAGCAGCTGATAGTCCTGTATTTTCAGAAAAAGATACCTTACCACCTGCCTTGTAGATAAGCATGTTTGTCCAATAACCAGGGATTGGACCTGCATCTCTGATAGTCTCATTAATCATTGTATAAATGATTAGCTCATTCCAGTTAGGAGCCCTTGAAAATAAAGGGTTCCAGCCTTCATGTTTGTTTCGTGTTGATGGGTCATCGCCAGAGAGATAGACAAAACCAAGCTCAAACTCTGGTTTTAAGGTTATATCAGGATACTTTCTGCCTACAAAGAAATAACCGCCATTTCCAGTCCTATCTCTACCACTATCATACTCTCCAAATTGATGGGCAAACTCACCCTTTACAGTCCATCTGTTTTGACTGAATACTGCCCTTGCGCCAATTGTGTTAAGTTTGAGTTTTGGAGTTGCACCGAAGGAATCCTCAATCTTGTATATATAGTAAGGCTCAAGGTTGAAATTATCACCAATCTTATTTTTTGAATAGACAACAAATCCCTTTTCATTAGAGGCGGTAAGTTGTTTTTTATTACCAGGATGTAGAACTGGTAAATATGTATCAGTCTGTGTGTCAGTGATATAGACAAAGTCAAGGGAATTACCCTTTGTTATTCTCCATGTAAGCTTTGCTGCATTAAAATAGAATGAACGAGAGCCATCACCAGGCGTTCCATCTAAAAGTAAAAATCCCTCACCAAATCCATCAGGACCAAGAAAATCCTGCCTTCCAATCCTAAAATCAACAGGCGCACCAAAGATATTTTTGAAATCAGCATAGATGTTGTCAAAGATTAGTTCATCTTCATCAAGCTTATCTCCTTTGGCATTGACCCTATAAGAACCTATCTGATATTTAGGCTCTGTAGTAAGTTTTGTGTAAAAACTAATGTCCTTAGTAAAAGATACCTTTCCCCATCCTGATATCCTTAAACGGAAAAAGTCCCTATCTTTTGCACTCGCAGATGGGAGTGTATCAAGGGCAACAACATTGTCCCAGACCTCTTGCCTAAGTCTAAATGAGGAACCAAAATCTGTCTTTACCTCTGCATAAACAGTAAAGGCAAAGAGTAAGACCAACAAAGATGCTGCCAGTAAAACCCCTTTTTTCATAACTCCTGTCCTCCACTTATTTTGAATTTAGCTGATAAATCAGCCTCCTAAATAGGCTTTTTTAATCTTCTCATCACAGAGCAACCTTGAACCCTTCCCTTCATTGACGATCCTTCCTGTATCAATGACAAAGGCATAATGAGACATCTTTAGTGCAGCACGGGCATTTTGCTCAATCAAAAGTATGCTGATTGATTGAGAATTAAGGTGTTTAATTACATTAAAAATATCTTTAACAAGCATTGGTGCAAGTCCCATTGATGGTTCATCAAGCATTAAGAGTTTTGGTGATGCCATAAGTGCCCTTCCAATGGCGAGCATCTGCTGTTGACCACCACTCAAGGTGCCTGCAATTTGCTCCTTTCTCTCCTTTAAAATTGGGAATAATTCATAGACCTTTTCTGCCCTTTTTCTAATCTCTTTTCTACCAATCTCCCTCAAAAAAGTATAAGCCCCAAGGTGAAGGTTATCCCTGACGGTTAAATGTGTAAAGAGCATCCTGCCTTCAGGGACAAGGCTTATACCAAGCTTTATAAGGTCATGGCTATTTAAGCCTGATATCTTTCTGCCATCATAGAAGATCTCTCCTGTAGTAATTGGCACAAGGTTCATAATTGAGTTTAGTAAAGTTGATTTGCCAGCACCGTTTGCACCTATAATGCTGACAATACTTTTTTCTTCAAAGGCTAAATTTATGTCCCTTAATGCAATAATACCACCATAGGCAACAGTGAGGTTTTTGATTTCTACAAACATACTTCCTCATCCTCACCAAGATAGGCATCAATAACCAATTTGTTATTTTGAATCTCTTGAGGGGTGCCTTCAGCAAGCATCTTTCCAAAATCAAGGACAACAATACTGTCAGATATGTCCATGACCAGTCTCATATCATGTTCAACTAAAATAATGGTTATGTTCTTTTGATCTCTTAATTTTTTTATGAAAAAGGATAAATCCGAAGTCTCTACCTCATTAAGGCCAGATGCCGGTTCATCAAGAAGCAAGAGTGATGGTTCAGTTGCAATAGCCCTTCCTATCTCAAGTTTTCTCTCCTCACCAATAGGGAGGCTTGAGGCCTTTTCATTTCTTCTGTGTGAAAGTCCAATATATTCCAAAATCTGTTCACTATCTCTTTTAATAGCCCTTTCCTCAGCACTTGCAGAAGGCAACCTAAAACCACAGGCAAAGAGCCCAGCTTTTGTGCGGAGGTAGCGACCAACCATTATATTCTCAAGGACTGTCATATTGCCAAAGAGTTCAACATGCTGAAAGGTTCGTGAAATCCCAGCCTTTGCTATTTGATATGGTGATGTATTATTAATCTCAAGACCTTTGAATCTCACTGAGCCTTTATCGGGGGCATAGATGCCACTTATGATGTTTAGCAAAGTAGTCTTGCCAGCACCATTTGGACCAATAATCGCCTCAATAATGCCCTCTTTGACAAAAAAACTTATATCCTCAAGTGCTGTGAGACCACCGAAATATTTTGTTATGTTTTCAATATGAAGCATCTTTAGAAAAAACCTTAAGGCTTAACCTTCTGTAATTTCTCTATGACAATAGGAACCAATCCCTTATTAAAAAATAGCAATGTAAGGATAAGTATAATGCCATAAACGAGTATGTCATACTCTTTAAATTCCCTTAATAACTCTGGCAATATGGTGATTATGATTGATCCAACAACTGCACCCCAAAGGTTTGTTATGCCACCTACTACAACCATCATAAGCACTAATACAGATTGAAAGAGGGAAAAACTACTTGGGCTAATGAAGGTTACATAATGAGCATACAAAGAACCACCAAGTGCTGCAAAGACAGCACTAAGAACAAATGCCTTTATCTTTAGTTTTGGCACATCAACACCCATAGCATTGCTTGCAATTTCGCTGTCATGGATAGACCTCAGTGCACGACCAAATCTTGAGTTTATGAGATTTATTGAAAAAGCCATCACTATCATCACAACAAACCAACTTAGGTAGTAATATTCCATCACTGTGTCAAAGACAAATCCAAAAAGATTAAATCTTGGTATATCACCAAAACCTGAAGGACCACCTGGACCCCATTCATTTAAGATTATATGTATTATCTCACCAAAACCGAGTGTTGCAACTGCAAGGTAGTGGCCTTTTAACCTTAATGCAGGTATTGCAAGGATTACTGCAGAAAGGGCTGATGCTATCATTGCAACGATACAAGCAAATATTACAGGCAATCCTAAATGAATTGATAAGATAGATGACACATAAGCACCAATACCGTAAAAACCAGCCTGACCTAAAGAGACTTGACCTGCATATCCCATAAGGACACAAAGACCTATGGCAATGAGACTATTAATTGCAGAAAAAGTAGCAATACTTAATGAGTAGGAACTGGTAAAGATAAGAGGCAAGATAATTATAATGATTGAAAAGCCTATAAAAATATTTCTATTAGTAATCTGCATTGTTCTAAAAACGCCTTAAATCTGCAATAGTCTTACTTCCAAATATACCAGCAGGCTTAAAAAATAGTATGACTAAAATAATCACCAGTGCTACTGCATCCTTTGCACCAGAATGGATGTATCCTGCGGTCATAGACTCTAATATTCCAATTATAAATCCACCAATCACAGAACCCCTCCCTCTTCCAAGCCCGCCCATGATTGCAGCACAAAATCCTTTCACGGCAAGCATTGGACCCCTGTCATATTCCATTAGTGTAATAGGTGTTACTGCTATACCTGCTACTGCACCCATCATAGCACTTAATACAAAAGATAACATCACCATCTTGTCAACATTGATGCCAGTAATCCTTGCTGCAACTGGATTGACTGCACAAGCCTTCATGGCTTTTCCGAGCATAGTCTTATTGAAAAAGAGGAAAATAAGTATGATAAAAAAAAGGGTTATACCTATTACCCAAAGAGTCTGTTGTTGAATAAAGGCACCATAAATATGTATAGGTTCTCCTTCTGTAAAAGGGGCATATGTATAAGGGTCTTTGCCAAATTTGAACATTAATATGCCCCTTAAGACAATAGATACTGCAATGGTTATCATTATCATAAGCAGTAAATCTGACTTTTTTACTGGTCTGATGGTCAATCTCTCCATCAACAAGCCAATCAAACCCGTTGATGCTACCGCAAGGATTGCAGATATAAAAAAAGGCAGTTTCATTGCCTCAGAGAAATACCACATCATGAGTCCGCCTATTACTACGAACTCACCTTGGGCAAGATTAATTATGGAAGTGGCATTATAGATTATGTTAAATCCAAGTCCCACCATGGCATATACTGCACCAGTGGTGAGACCTGAAAATAGAAACTGTAGGAATACAGACAATTAAGTGATAATCCCCCTTATTAAGAATAGACTACTTTAATATCTCCCAATCTCCATTTTTTATTACAACCATCTCAAAGGCATCCTTATCTAAACCACAATGATCTGACGGTGACATATTAAAGATACCACCTGTGCCAGGCCAATTCTTGATGTTGTTTTCTATGTAATCCCTAATCTTCTTTTTATCAGGCCCCACTTTTTTTAGTGCCTCAACAACCATCATAAAGGCATCATAGGCATGACCACCAAAGGTGCCTGGTTCACTTTTAAATCTGCTTTCGTAATCATTGGAATACTTTTTTAAAAGGGCCTTTTGTGGGTGCTTATCAGGTAATTTTTCCCAGACAACTAATCTACTTAATGGTGCAATTACACCTTCAGCAGACTTGCCTGCAAGTTCTATATTTTTCTTGCTACCCCATCCATGGCTTTGATAAAGAGGGATATTCATCTTGAGAGAGTACCAGTTTTTTGTGACTATTATTTGACCAGGTCCAACTGACCAATTAATGACCGCCTGTGCACCAGAGTTTTTAATCTTTGTAAGTTGTGTAGTCATGTCTGAATCTTTTGGACCATATCGTTCATCAGCGACAACAGTAATACTATATTTGTGACTTATTTCGTTTAAGGCCTTTCTACCTGAATCACCAAAGGCATTAGAAATAGTGATAATTCCTACCTTTGTGATATTCTGTTTTTTTAGGTGGCTATAAATTGCCTCTACTGCAGAGAAATCGTATTGAGGTGATTTAAAAATCCAGTATCTTTCATTGACAGGTTGAGTAATCCCTGCCCCTGCCGCACATGATACAAGTGGCGTCTTGGCGTTATTCATGATTGGCACAATAGCCATAGACTCACCAGTAGTTGAAGGACCTATTATGGCAAGCACCTTATCTTTTTCAATCAATTTCTTTGCTGAAAGCACTGCCTGTGTCTCATCACTCTTTGAATCCTCAATAATTACTTCAACAGGTGTGCCATTGATACCACCAGCCTTGTTAATCTGATCGGCAAGCATTAATACTGTGTTCTTTTCAGGTTCACCAAGAAAAGATGCAGCACCAGTAATTGAAAAGATTGCACCTATTTTATAGGTTTCTTTTGCATAAGCAATGTTTGATAGAAACATAAAGGAAATAACAAAAATTGCAATGACCTTTCTACTCATTTTAGTCCTCCTATTTTATAATTTGCCAGTCACCGTTATTTACAATGACCATTTCAAAAGCTGAACTATCAATACCACAATGATCATTGGCAGACATATTATAAATGCCGCCTGTGCCAGGCCAATTTTTGATATTATTCTCAATGTAATCCCTAATCTTCTTTTTATCAGGCCCCACTTTTTTTAGTGCCTCAACAACCATCATAAAGGCATCATAGGCATGACCACCAAAGGTGCCTGGTTCAGATTTGAATCTTGTCTCATAATCAGTAGAAAACTTTTTTAAAATAGGCTTTTGTGGATGATTATCAGCAAGTTTATCCCATATTACAAGCCTCCCGAGGGGGACCTTTACCCCTTCAGATGCCTTGCCTGCTAATTGGATATTTCTTTTACTACCAAAACCATGACTCTGAAATAGTGGAATACCAAGTTTAAGGGTGTTCCAATTTTTTGTCACTACTATTTGGCCAGGCCCTACTGACCAATTGACTATTGCCTGTGCACCTGATGCCTTTATCTTTGTAAGTTGTGTTGTCATATCAGAGTCTTTTGGACCATATCTTTCATCTGCCAAAATTTTTATTCCAAACTTGCCTGACATATCCTTCAGTGCAGCCCTACCTGCATCGCCGTAACTGGTAGTTATGGTGAGAATTCCTATGTTTGTTATGCCAATGCCTTTCATATATTTATACATTGCCTCAACAGCACTATAGTCATTAGGAGCTGTCTTAAATACCCAATATCTCTCTTTTACAGGTTCAGTAATCTTTGATGCAGAGGCACATGATATAAGAGGCGTTTTCTCATTAGTTACAATAGGTATCACTGCCATAGTCTCACCAGTCGTTGAAGGTCCAATAATGGCAAGCACTTTGTCTTTTTCAAGTAATTTCTTTACTGCAAGCACCGCTTGAGTCTCATCACTCTTTGAGTCCTCAATAATAACTTCAACAGGGATACCATTTATGCCACCTGTGCTGTTAATATGTTCTGCAAGCATTACAAGGGTATTTTTTTCAGGTTCACCAAGAAAAGATGCCGCCCCTGTAACGGATAATACCGCTCCAATCTTGAAGGGTTCCTTTGCAAGGGCTACTGGTGAGAACAACAGAAATGACAGAAAAAAAATCGATAACACATTGATAATACTTAACATACTTGCCTCCTATTGTTGTTGCTACGATATTTATAAGGTTAAAGTGAAAGGATTCCATTATACAAATAATCTTGTAGAATATCAAAATATTGTTAACACAGTACATAATGAACTGCCCGAATTATTTTTAATGTTAGTAAGGAGTCTAACTTCTCTGCCTTATGTTGGACATAGAAGACATCGTGGGCAATGTTGTCTTCAGTATTAATAACTGCTGATGAAATATCAACATCAAAAAGGCTAAATATCCTTGCCACATCAAATAATAATCCAATCCTATCACCAGCAAAAAACTCAATTATTGAGAAATTACCTGAACTTTCATTGTCTATCTCAACAAAGGTTTCAAAGTTTACAAGGTGTGAAGGTAGATTAGCAATTTCACATTTTATCTTCTCTCTGTAGTTTTCTACATTGATACCATTAAGGATTCTTGTTTCAGAAGTAATTACTTGTTTCATCTTTCTAATAAAGTATTCTGTAAACCCAGGGTGTTCTAAGTTTGCCCAGTTTGACACAGTAATCTTATCAAGTATTCTCTCATTTTTTGTTGGATACAATCGGGCATTTAAAATATTAAGACCTTCTGAACCAATAACATCAAGTATCTTCAAAAATAGACATCTCTCATCATGAGCAACTATTATTATCTCTGTGTTTTCATCTCTTATCTTTCTAATCTCGACCATTGGTTCATTGCCATTAAAAGACTCAAAAAGTTTGTGATCTCTGATGATGTCATCATGAGAACTTGCTACCGCATATCTTTCAGGTAATAGAGAAAGGAATTCCCTATTGCCTTTTTGAATCCTAAAAACATCACCCCTTAGATGTGAAATAGTCTTGTGATATATTTCAAAGAGTAATTTTGCCTTCCAGTCAGTAAAATATTCAGGATTGACTGCTGACATATCGGCAAAGGTAATCAATAAGAGTGCTTTAAGGTTGTATTCATTCTCAACTGTATCTGCAATCCATTTGATAGTTTCAATATCGTCAATATCTCTCTTTAAGGCATATTTTGATAAAAAGATATGATTTTTGACCAAAAACTCTATAGTTTTCTTTTCTTTTTTATCTATTTCAAAAGGTTCGAGCAAGGTTTTTAATCTCTTGTATCCCTCTCCTTCATGTTTCATACTACTTCCATATATTCCCTTTCCAATGTCATGAAATAAAAGTGCAATATAAAGTATATAAGGTGCGATCTCCAAAGTTAAATTATTAAGGAGGGGAAATTTTTGATTGCTATTATTTCTCAAAGACTCTAAATGCTTGATAGTTCTAAGGGTATGCTCATCAACGGTGTATCTATGGTATGGTTCATAGACAACAAGATATCTTAGCCTTCCAAAATCAGAAAATAGCCTATCAAGGATACCTAACCTATGCATCTCATAAAGCGTCTCATAGACCCTTTTTGTAGATAAAATCTTAATAAATAATTGTGCACTATGACTTGATAATTGTCTATCTTTGTTAATGATTAACTTTTTTTTACCTATCAAATCTTGTAATCTCTCGCTAAATTCCTTATTTGTCGTTGCATATACATAAAAAGCCTCTAAAATTAATTCTGGACTATCCAAAGTATATTTGCTATCAAGTATTATCTCACCTTTTGAGATGCAAAAGTGTTTACTTGCCTTTTTTACTATTAATGGTGGAAAGAGTGAAAAGATAGTCTTGCTAAAGAGATTCATAACCTTCTTTAAGGCATCCATTATTGTCCGTGAGTGTCTATAATAAACCCTCATAAATATCTCTGAGCCAAGAAAAAGATTGGTCTTTTTAAAACCCATTAAGTTTGATAATGCCTCTTGATATTCAAAAGTCAGGAGTTCATTTTTTCTCCTTGAGACTACATGAAGGTAAATCCTTGTCCTTAATATAAACTCACAGGCCCTCTTAAAATGTCTGAACTCATTTTTGGTAAACAAGGTCTTTAAGTCATCAAGACTTTTAAATCCTAAGGCAATCCTGCACAACCATAAAATCGTGTGCAAATCCCTTAAGCCTCCTCTACCTTCTTTTATATTTGGTTCTAATTGATAAAGAGATAGGCTAAATGTTTTGTATCTCCTATATACTTCGTTGAATATTTGAGATATGAAGTCCTTTTTATTTTTTTTGACAATCTTTTGATAGGCATCTAAGATGAAAGTATTGAAAAGACTTTTATTGCCAGAAATAAAGCGTACATCTAAAAGGGATGTCCTTGTTTGTAAATCCTTTAATGAATCTTCTAATGTTTCATTAATCGTTCTAAAGGAATGGCTTATATTTATCCCCTTGTCCCAAAAACTATAAAGTAGCCTTTCTGCAGATTCAGAGGTGAGAGGGTCCCTTTTATTTGCAATTATCATAATATCTATGTCTGAAAAGGGTGCTAATTCTTTCCTTCCATAACCACCTACTGCAAGCAAGGTTATTTTAGAATCCTTTGCCAATTCATCAAAATCCTCGACGAGTATCTTATCAACCACTTCAGTCAGGTGTAATGATGTAATAAATCCGCACTTACTCCTTTGAAGCACTGAAGTAGCTTCTTTGATAAGAAAATCATTAAAAACCATTATTTGCTAAACACCCTTTAACTCGAGCAAGGCATTTTTACATATCAACTCAATCTCATAGAAGTTTTTCTTTACTAAGACAGCATTTTTGAGATTAGTAGAATGAATTATCCTGAGTATTTCCTCATAACCCTTTGACGCACCATCAATCCTTTTATGAAGCAAACTAATGGAAAAAGTCTTTGAGGAACGGGCAACTGGCTCCTCATTATTGTTTGATGAATTACTTGATAAATCTTTAGCTTTAGCATTTGAGGTTTCTTGATTGGTCTTATCCTCTTGTGTTGATTCTAATTTTGCATTATTGTATTCTTTTTTTGATTCATCTCCAGTTGATACCATATTGTCTTCCATTTTCTTGTAGTTTAGAGCTTTCTTAAGCCCATCCTACCCTCCTTTTGATTGATTTATGAGTTTTTACAACAAGATTTTGTCATTACAAGGCTCACCCATTTGTCATCTCTTAAAAGTTCTAATAATTTCAAACCACCTTCAAGCAAGGTTGGCAAAAGAACATCTTCTTGCCCATCAATAAGACCTGAGATAAGGGCAATTCCACCTTCTTTGAGCAAAGAAGAGATTAAAATACCTCTTTCACTTAAGACATTTAATAAAAGATTAGCAACAATCATATCGTATTTGCCAGTGGATAGTGAAATATCGCCAAAAACAAGGTTTATATTATTGATATTGTTTTCTCTAAAATTTCTCCTTGCTGCATCAATCGCAAGGGGGTCATTATCGATGGCAGTAATTAATTTAAAGCCCAAAATACCTGCACATATAGCAAGTATCCCTGTCCCAGTGCCAAGGTCAAGGAAGGAATCTTTATTCACAAGAGGTGTAAATTTATTGATAAGCCTTATGCAATTACGGGTAGTTTCATGATGACCTGTGCCGAAAGCCATTCCAGGATCAATAAGAAGATTTAATCTGTCTGGATTCCTTTGGTGCCATGGTGCAATGATTGTGAAGTTTGTTGATTCAATATCAATAGGGACAAATTTCTTTTTCCAACTTTCATTCCAATCCCTCTCAGATATGTATGAATAACTATAATTAATAACATTCAAACTGTCAAAAGTAGAGCTAACCTTTGTGATGATATTAGAAATTTTAGATAAAATTCTGTCTATACTCAGTATGTCATTAAAATAACAGAAAAAGGTCTCTTCATTATCAATAATTCCAAGGGTACCTTCCTCTGACAAAAGGGCAATCAAAGGCTCCCTTTGTGAGTTATCACAACAAATTTTTATCTCGTAGTAACCCATAAACTTAATCTCAATCTTTTTCTGCTTTTTCCAAAAATAGTGATAGGAAGGGCTGTTTCGGAATTTTTATAATCGGTGATTTCATTTTAATTTTGCTCTATTCTTTATAATGCAATTTCTTTTGCTAAAGTTTCTTAAGATTACTTTTATAAGGTATCATATAAAAATTCCTCACCACCCCTTCCTACTTGATTTTATTAAGTTCTCAGTTCTATCGCTGATTTAGAGTGCCTTTGCAAAATATTTAGTATTATTATATTATACTTACCCTCAAAAAAATTACTTCTCTTATTAGAAATAAGGGAATATAACAACATTGATTTAGTAGCAAGTGAGTTAAAGAGAAAGGAAGTGTGGAAGTCAAAGACAAATTTCCCACTTGATTAAGGGATTTTCACCTAATAATTCCCTTTTGCATGGGATTTAAAAATAGAAATTAGTTTATTTTCTATTAAACTTATATACAAGGAGATAAAAGAAATGACAAAAAAATATCTTTTAGCACCAGGACCTACACCTGTTCCTGCAAATGTTCTCTTAAGCATGGCAATGCCTATGATTCATCACAGGGCACCTGATTTTTTACCAATACTTGAATCCGCAAGGGCTGGATTAAAATGGCTGTTTCAGACCAAAAATGATGTCTTAATACTCTGCTCATCAGGCACTGGAGGAATGGTTGCTTCGGTTACAAACTTTTTTAATACTGGTGATAAAGTGCTCGTAGTTAATGGTGGTAAATTTGGTGAGAGATGGACAAAGATATGCGAGACCTATGGACTTAAGGTCAAAGAGATAACGGTTGAATGGGGATACGCTGTAAAGCCATCAGATATTGAATCAATCCTGAAGGCTGAACCTGATATAAAAGGGGTATTCATGCAGGCAGTAGAGACATCTACAGGTGTTTATTACGATGTTGAGACAATCGCAAAGATAGTAAGAAACTTTGAAAATACACTTTTAATCGTGGATGCTATAAGTGCCCTCGTTGCCCATGATATAAAGAGTGATGACTGGGGAATAGATATCATGGTTGGCGGCTCACAAAAGGGCTTGATGTTACCTGCAGGGCTATCTTTTGTCAGTATTAGTGATAAAGCATGGAAGGCAAATGAGTCATCAAGGCTACCTCGTTTTTATTTTAACCTTAAAAAAGAGAGGGATAATCTCCTTAAAAACCAGACAAACTTTTCCTCTCCTGTCTCACTAATAATAGGACTAAATGAGGCAATAAAGATGTTACAAGCAGAGGGTTTGGAAAATGTCTTTGCCCGTCATGCAAGGCTTGCAAATGCCACAAGGGAGGCAGTAAAGGCCATTGGATTGAATCTTTTTTCAAAGGAATCTCCCAGTAATAGTGTCACCGCCATTATGATGCCAGAGGGTATTGACGGACAGACTGTTTATAAAAACCTTCGTGAGAAATATGGAGTTACAGGTGCAGGCGGACAAGACAAGGCAAAGGGAAAGATTTACAGGCTTGCTCATCTTGGCTATGCAGACACCTTTGATGTCATCGTTGGCATTGCATCTCTTGAGATGGCTTTAAAAGGTCTTGGATATAATATCCAACTCGGCAAGGCTGTAGCTAAGGCTCAAGAGTTGCTGATGAAGTAAATTTAATACGGAGGTCTTAACCTATGAAAGTTCTTGTAAGTGACAATATCTCACAAAGGGGTGTTGAAATATTAAAAAAAGCTGGTTTAGAGGTAGATGTTAAGGTTGGTTTAAAACCTGCAGAACTTAAGTCAATAATTGCTGACTATGATGCCCTCATAATCAGAAGTGCAACAAAAGTTACTTCTGAAATAATTGAGGCAGCAAACAATTTAAAAGTCATTGGTAGGGCTGGTTCAGGTCTTGATAATGTTGACAAAATAAGTGCCTCAAAAAGGGGTATTGTAGTAATGAATACCCCTGGTGGCAACACTATAACCACAGCAGAACATACCATCGCACTTATATTCTCTATTGCAAGGAAGATCCCACAGGCTCATATGTCAATGAGTGCGGGCAAGTGGGAGAAAAAATTATTTATGGGAACTGAGTTGTTTAACAAAACACTTGGTATCCTTGGGCTTGGTAATATTGGAACTGAGGTAGCAAAGAGGATGCAAGGACTTGGAATGTATGTAATTGCTTATGACCCATTTCTTAGTGATGAAAAGGCAAAGAGTCTTGGAGTTGAACGGGTTGATATTCCTCAAATATTAAAGAGGGCAGACTTCATCACTGTCCATACCCCACTAACCAATGAAACAAGAAATATTATCAACTTAAAAAACTTAAAGGATCTAAAAGATGGAGTATTTATAATTAACTGTGCAAGGGGTGGAATTATAAATGAAAAGGCACTCCTTGAGGGATTAAACAGTGGCAAAATAGCTGGGGCAGCCCTTGATGTGTATGATGTAGAGCCACCAGTAGATAACCCCTTAGTTGGCCATGAAAAGGTTGTATGCACACCACACCTTGGCGCATCAACAAAAGAGGCTCAAGAAAAGGTAGCTATTGCTATAGCAGAACAAGTGGCAGATTTCCTTGTAAAGGGGACGATTAAGAATGCAATCAATTTCCCTTCAATCCCTGCAGATCAATTATCGTCTCTTCAACCATACATTGTCCTTGCAGAGAAGATTGGTGGTTTTTCTGCCCAGATTTCAGAGGGAGGTATTACTGAGGCTACAATTGAATATAGGGGAGAGGCATCTTCGATTAACACATCACCCCTTACCATAGCTGCACTTAAAGGTATGCTTACACCAATGCTTCAAGAGAATGTAAACTTTGTAAATGCACCTTATATTGCGAAAGAACGGGGGATAGAGGTCAAAGAGACAAAAAGCTCCGATGCAGGTGATTATAGAAACATGATTTCCGTTCAAGTAAAATCACCAGAAAAGAGTGTGACTATCTCAGGCACGCTCTTTGGTAAAAAGGACCCTCGCATTATTAAGATTAATGAATTTACCGTTGAGATAGTTCCAGAAGGGCATATGTTATTGATGCATAACAACGATAAACCGGGTGTTATCGGAAATATTGGAATGACACTTGGCAAAAATAACATAAACATTGCTCGTATGCATTTTGGCAGAAAAAAGGCTGGTGGCATGGCTATATCTGTAGTAAATATTGATACACCTGCCTCAGATTCAGTCATTGAAGAAATAAAAGAATTACCAAATATTTTAGATGTAAAAGTAATATCAATTTAGAGAGGAATAGACATGTC
>DUZI01000013.1 GCA_013349595.1 Nitrospirota bacterium | reverse complement strand
GCATCAATTCAATATGATTAAGGGTTAGAGTTCCATAATACTAAAGGGGTTGATTACTAACTCAGCAACTCACTAATTGAGTTATAATTAATTCATGTTGTACTGTTGCTCTAAATTTAGACAAGAGTGAGCTTTTCTAATATTTTACATCAAGCTTTGGAAATATAGAAGAAACGAGGGATAGTTTGTCAAAAACAAGTAGTATCCCAATGAAAATCATAACAATACCAATAATTAATGATGCATATCTCATAAATTTGTTCATCTTCCTTGTGTAAGTAAAGAAAAGGCTTATGAATATTGAGGATAACAAAAATGGCACAGCCAAACCTAAAGAATACATCGTTAGCATTAGTATGCCTTGATTAGTTGAGGCTTGTGATGCTGTATAGAGCAATATTGCTCCTAAAATAGGTCCTATGCAGGGTGTCCAGCCAGCGGCAAAGACTATTCCTATGAAAAAGGAGCTTAATATACCAGTGGAAGACCTATTAAGATTAAATCTCTTCTCTTGCATAAGGATTTGAGATTTTATGAGACCTGTCATAAATAGTCCAAGTATTATAATAAAAATGCCGCCTGTAACCCTTAAAATAACTTGGTATTCAATAAGCAATGCTCCTATAAAGGAAGAAGAGGCACCTAAGGTAATAAAAATTGTTGAAAAACCAAAGATAAATGCTATGGTGTTAAATAGTGTTTTAAAAGAAAATCTATTGTTCCTAATATCTTCAAAGCTAATCCCTGAAATAATTGATACATAGATAGGCACAAGTGGTAATACACAGGGCGATAGAAAGGACATGAGCCCTGCTATAAAGGCAATGGTGTAATTGATTTCACTTGTCATATCTTTTTTTAACTACCGCAGTCACCCTGCTGTCCCTTAATCTTCTCAATTGCATGAGGGAGAATCTCTTTGATTATTTCAAGGTTTTCTATAACTGCCTTTAGACTGCCGGGAAGGTTTATTATTAATGTCTTTCCCCTTTGCCCTGCCACTGCCCTTGATAATAGGGCATTTTTTGTCTTCTTCATCCCCTCAATCCTCATAGCTTCTGCAATTCCAGGTATTTGTCTATCTAAGACCTCAATGGTTGCCTCAGGTGTAACATCTCTTGGAGATAAGCCTGTTCCACCAGTTGTGAAGATTACATCAACCTTATCGGTAAGCTCTATAAGTCTTTTCATAATAAGGGGTTTTTCGTCAGGGATTATTTCATAATGTAGGAGCTTGCCTTTTTCTACAAAAAAATCTTTAATTGCAGGACCACTTTTATCCTCCCTAAGCCCTTCAAATCCCTTGTCACTTAAGGTTATAACTGCAAAGGTGAATTCCATGCTAATATGGTCTCTCTTCAATGTTCATAAGGTAATCACTAAGATCTCTTCTCTTCATTATTTCAATTTCATCGCCCTTTTTGATTATTCCACCTTTCATTACCTTTATGAATATACCTTCTTTTGGCATCACACAATCCCCTGCCTGTTCATAAATGGCACACTTGTTATGGCATTTCTTTCCAATCTGACTTACCTCTCCAATTACATCATTGCCTATCTTCATCCTTGTTCCAAGTGGAAGACTTAACAAATCAAGACCTTCGGTGGTAATGTTTTCAGCAAAATCACCTTCCTTGACATTTAGCCCTAATTTTTGCATCTTTTCTATACTCTCAATGGCTAATAGACTCAGCTGTCTATGCCAATTTGATGATGCATGGGCATCTCCAGCAATGCCTTTATTCTCAACAACGGTCACCTCATCAACTGGTGTCTTTTTCATCCCAGTCTTATAACTTACATTTATTGATACTATCTTGCCTTTCACTTCATACCTCCATTTCTGTCTAACTTTGTTTTATCTAAGTACCGAGATCCAGCGATAAGGATAAGTCTCTTTCGTTCAGGACTTATGTTTTGACAGTTCTAATGCACATTTCGCTGCAGCCGCAAAACTCAACTATCACCCAAAAAAGTCATGTGGCTCCCACCCTTCGGGTTCAAACACTTGCGGCTGTTTAACGCTCCAGTCGCAAAGAACTGTTGCCAAAACATCGCCATTCACTTCAGAGCCCCATCCTTATCGCTGTATTTGGGTAAATAGTAATCTGTAAATCTACCATAAACACTGGTCATTTTGTTAAGTTATCTATGGATTTTTTCATGAGAATAAGTATTATCAAGCCCGGCAAGGCTGATAAAAATGTGATAAAGAAAAATACACTCCAACCAGTCATTGAAACTACATATCCAGAAGTAGGTGCAATAAATACCCTTCCCAGTGATGCAAGGGAGCTTAAAAGTGCATATTGTGTTGCACTATATTGGGCATTACAAAGAGACATAAGTAGAGCTATAAATGCCGATGTCCCCATACCACCAGTAAAATTTTCAAAGGCTATTGTAAAAATCATTAATTCGTAATGCTTACCATAAATATCAAGGAGTATGAATGACAGATTTGATACAGCCTGAAAGGAACCAAAGACAATCAAGGCATTAAATAGCCTCATCTTGACCATCAAAGTCCCACCAGCCATTGCACCTAATATGAGTGCAAACAGACCAAAGCCCTTGTTTATTGCCCCAACATCAGTAGGAGAAAAACCAACACCTCTTATTAAAAAAGCTGTAGTAAGGGTACCTGCATAGGCATCACCGAGTTTGTAAAGAATGATTGCAAGTAAGAAAATAAAGGCATGGTTTCTTGTAAAAAAATCTTTAAGTGGTCCCCATACTGCCTCTTGAAGTGTCTTTGGTGGTGAGACTACTTCAGAAGGCTTAGGGGCAATAAGAGTTGATAAAATATTTAATGCCATCAAGCCAGACATTACAAGATATGTATTTTGCCAACCAATCCTGTCAGAGAGTATCATTGCAAAGGCACCAGATATGAGCATACCAATCCTATATCCTGTAACGAAAATGGCTGAACCAAGCCCCCTCTCTACACTTTCAAGAATATCAGTCCTATAGGCATCTATAACAATGTCTTGTGATGCTGATGCAAAGGCAGTAAATAGGGCAAGCATTGCTATTGAAAGTACCATTTTTTGAGGGTCTTGAAAACCTATAAGCACAATAGATATAGCAAGTGTTATTTGGCATAGGGCAATCCAGCCCCTTCTCCTATCAAAAAAGGGTGGTATAAATCTGTCCATAAAGGGAGACCAGAGAAATTTAACGGTATAAGGTATTCCAATAAGAGAATAAAGACCAATAGTCTTTAAATCTACCCCTGATACTGTAAGCCATGCCTGAAGCGTGCCACCTGTAAGGGCTAAAGGTAATCCAGAAGAAAAGCCAAGTAAAAGCATAACAGCCATTTTTTTGCTGGTAAATACAGCATAATAATCTTTAAGATTAGACACTAAAACTCTCTAAAACCCCATCTTTCATCTCAAGGACACGATGACATCTCCTTGAAAGATACTCATTGTGGGTAACAATCACAAAGGTTGTGCCTTTAGTCTCGTTTATTTTAAGGAGTAGTTTAAAGAGTTCCTCTCCTGTGGCTGAATCAAGATTGCCTGTTGGTTCATCTGCAAAGACTACCATTGGATCAAGGAGTAAAGCCCTTGCAGTGGCAACCCTTTGTTGCTCGCCACCTGATAATTCACCTGCCTTGTGTTGTCTTCTATTGTATATGCCTAAGTCTGATAACAACTCCTTTGCCCTTTCTGTAAGATATTCCTTAGTAAATCTCTTACCCTTTTTATGCTCTAAATGGATAAGTCCTGGCATCATGACATTTTCAAGGGCTGAAAATTCAGGTAGTAAGTAGTGAAACTGAAATATAAAACCAATGTAGTTATTTCTGAAGACAGATAAGTCAAGGGGATTAAGTACGAATGGGTCAATATATTGCCCTTCATCAAGAAAATAATTAACCTTTCCACCTGTAGGACTATCAAGTGTACCGAGTATGTGCAAAAAGGTGCTCTTACCTGCCCCAGAAAGACCAACTATGGAGACTATTTCACCTTTTTTGAATATACTATTTATTGATTTGATTACTGCAAGTTCTCCAGCAGGGGTGAAAAAGGACTTTTTAAGTCCTTCAGTTTGAATCAAGTTGTCATTCATCTACAAGCTTTCTACCCTTGCCAAGTCTCTTTTTTTTATCAGATATTAAGTCATAAAAATCATCAGCCATTTTTGCCAATTCATCAGTATATTTACTTATAAATCCGCCAGTTTTTTCACCAATGACCCTAAATTTATCACCGCCTTCACCCCAAAAGGTAATAATTACAAAGGCTATCGCTAAGACAATGCTATAAAAGATTAATTTGAATAATAATTTAAACATCTTTTACCCCTTATTCATATCTTAAAGGCTCTACTGGATTAATTTTTGCTGCATAATAAGAAGGATATATTGTTGAAATAAAACTTATAGCTATTGCAGAAATAGAAACCACTAAAAAGTCTATTAGTTTCATTTTTACAGGCAACTTGCTTAGATAGTAAATATCTGCAGGTAGTTTTATTAACTCGTAATTATTAATCAATTTAGATAATCCATAACCACCTATCACACCTATGGTAGTACCAATTAATCCAATAATGAGCCCTTGTAACATAAATATCATCATTATTCCCTTATTTGCAGAACCCATAGCCTTTAAAATAGCAATCTCCTTTTGTTTTTCCATAACATTCATCATAAGGGTGCTTACAATATTAAAAGAGGCAACAAGGACAATTAAAATAAGAATTATGAACATTGCAAATTTTTCTAACTTTAGGGCAGAAAACAGATTCCTATTCATCTGCATCCAGTCTCTTGCATAAAAGGGAAATCCAATGTCATTATTGATTAACTCTCTAACTACATCAGCCTTGTAAATATCATCAAGCCTCAATTCAACCCCTGTAACTGATTTGCCAAGTCCAAAAAACTCTTGTGAGGTTTTTAAATCAATCAATACAAGATTCATATCATAATCAAACATCCCCATTTCAAAGACTGCTGATAATTGAAACTGTTTTGCCTTCGGTATCATCCCCATAGGTCCAAATTCTGATGTAGGAGAGATGACACTAACAGTATCGCCAACAAAAAGACCAAGCATATTAACAAGTTCCTTGCCCATGATTATTCCCGTTTTGCCCTTTTCTGTTGGTTTTTTAAAGTTATCTAAGGAGCCATATTTGATATTTTTCAATATATCCGTAGTGTTTTTTTCTGATTCAAAATCGATACCTCTTATAAAAACACCATGTCCTTTCTTGCCTGCAGAGACCATTACTTGTCCCAAAGTAAATGGGGCAGAGGCAATTACATGATTTTTTTCCTTAACCTTGTCCATTATCTCTTTGTAATTTTCAAAGGGACCGTTAAAACTCGTTACAATAACATGGGCATTAGCACCAAGTATCTTTTTTTGTAAATCCTCATGAAAACCACTCATTACAGAAAGGACAACGAGTAATGCCATTACACCAACGGCAACGCCAGCGATAGAGATGATGGAATTAAAAGATAGTCCTCTATTTTTCTTTTTTGATTTAAAATATCTAAGTGCAATAAAAAGATAATAGGGCAAATTCATGTTATTGATATTGTTGTTTCATAAAAAGATCATCTTTCTGGTTTTAATAAGGGGAAAAGTATTACATCTCTGATAGATTTTGAATTGGTTAACAACATAACAAGTCTATCTATGCCTATACCTTCGCCTGCAGCAGGGGGCATACCATATTCTAAGGCAGTCACAAAGTCTTCATCCATTTCATGAGCCTCATCGTCACCTTTGTTTTTTGCCTCCACTTGATTGATAAATCTCTCTCTCTGGTCAAGGGGATCATTTAACTCACTAAAGGCATTTGCAATCTCTCTGCCAGCAATGAATAGTTCAAACCTTTCAACTAAATTAGGGTTTTCAGGCTTTCTCTTTGCAAGGGGTGATAATTCAACAGGGTGATCAATAATAAAGGTTGGCTGAATCAGTTCAGGCTCAACTAACTCTTTAAATATTTCATCAAGTATTTTGCCAAGTTGCATCGACGAATCAATATCTATACCTTTACCTCTTGCCCAAGTCATTGCCTTAGTGGCGTCATTAAAAATCTCCTCTGGCACCCCTTTTTCTTTGAGGGCATCAAGCAGAGGGAATCTTTTCCATGGTGGAGTGAGGTTAATCACTGTATTTTCATAAGGTATTTCAAGGCTATTTTTTACTTTCATTGTTACTGATGTGATGAGTTCTTCAGTTAATTCCATAAGGTATTTGTAATCTTTGTAGGCTATGTAAAACTCCATCATTGTAAATTCTGGATTGTGTTTTGTAGATATGCCTTCATTTCTGAAGTTTTTATTAATCTCAAAGATTTTGTCATAACCACCAACAAGGAGTCTTTTAAGATATAATTCAGGTGCAATCCTTAAAAATAAATCTAAGTCAAGGGCATTATGATGGGTCTTAAAGGGTCTTGCTGTTGCACCACCTGGGATTAAATGCATCATAGGCGTCTCTACCTCAATAAAACCCTTTGACTCAAAGAAATCCCTGATAGCCTTTATGATAGCACTCCGCTGTGCAAATATCTCCTTTACCTCTGGGTTAACTATTAAGTCAAGGTATCTCTGTCTGTAACGAATCTCTACATCCTTTAATCCATGCCATTTTTCAGGCAAAGGATGAAGGGATTTACATAGGATTGTTAAGTCGTGGACTTCAACAGTAAGTTCATTGGTCTTTGTCCTAAATAACCTGCCTTTAATACCAATAATATCGCCAATATCAAGTTTTTTGAGTATAATAAATTTATCACCAAGGGCATCTTTTTTAAGATAAATTTGAATCCTGTCCGTTGAATCTTGGATATGGGCAAAGGAAGCCTTGCCAAAATCCCTTAAGGCAACAATCCTTCCACTTATAGAAACATTAATTTGTTCTTGTTCAAAGCTTTCTTTAGCGTAGTCTTTGTAAGTGGTTATTAAATTTGATGCTGTGTCTTTGGGATTGAAGGACTGTTTGTAAGGGTCAATTCCTAATTCTTTAAGTTCTCTTAATTTGTTAATCCTTTGTTTTGTTTGTTCGCCTAATTCTTCCATAGGGGTAAATTATAGTGGTCAGTTGTGCCTTTAGTCAAATTATTAAGAGTAGGAGAGCAAAAGAACTGATGTGCAAAAGTCAAGAGACAAATTCCTCCTTAAAATAGCGATAGGAAGGGTTGGTGAAAAATTTTATACGACAACTTAATAAAAGAAATCTTGAGAAACTTTAGCAAAAGGCATTGCATTATAAAGAATAAAGCAAAACCCAAATACAGCGATAAGGATGGGGCTCTTAAGTTCAGGAGCTATGTTTTGACAGTTTTAATGCCCCTTTCGCTACAGCCGCAAAACTCAACTACCACCCCCAAAAAGTCTTGCGATTTTTTGGGGACCCCATTCCTTTGGGTTCAAACACTTACGGCTGTTTAACGCTCCAGTTGCAAAGAACTGTTGTCAAAACATCGCTATTTACTTCAGAGCCCCATCCTTATCGCTGTATTTGGGTATATCTTTTGTACAAAAAAACATGAAAAAAAGGATGGTGTTTTAGGTAAAATAATGTTGGGGAGGACAGAATTCAGCAATTTATCAAAAAAAGAGAGAGTTTATGTTTAAAGGTATATTAAAATATGACCCTACAAAAGAGTATTATTTTGAAGAAGGATGTTATATTAACGAACTTTCTAATATTGAATATGATGAGGCGGTATCTATTGTAATGGCACGGGTGCCTATGGGGGTTAAAACAAGGAGACACAGGCTTATTGATACCTTTGAAAGGTATGTGATACTTAGGGGTAGCGGAATGGTATATGTAGATAACAATCCACCTGAAATAGTAAGCAAGGGAGATGTAGTCCTTTTTCCACCTGAAACTGTACAGAGCATAGAAAACATAGGCAACGATGATTTGGTTTTTTTAGCTATTTGTTCACCAAGGTTTGTCAAAAAAAATTATGAAGATGTTGATAATAAAGAGGGGTAATAAATGAATCAATCATTAAAATGGGACTTTAGTGATATTTATAGGTCTGATGAAGATTATGAGATTAAAAGAAAGACAATTGAGAATGCCAATTACCAGTTCATCAATAAGTGGAAGGATCGTAAAGATTACCTAACAAATACTGAAATTCTTAAAGAGGCTCTTTATGAGTATGACAATCTTTTAAGAGATTATGGAACTGATGGAGATGAGGGGTATTATTATTGGTTAAGAAGCCAGCTTGATAAAACTGATACGAATATAAAGGCAAGGCTTAATAAGATTGATGACTTCAGTAAGAGGATTCAAAATGATATTCATTTTTTCTATTTAAACATTTCTAAGATACCAAAAAAAATTCAAAGTGATTTTCTAAATTATAAGCCCCTTGAACCTTTCAAACACTTTCTTGAAAGGGCATTTAGAGAAGCAGAATATATGCTTTCTGAAGAGGAAGAAAGGATTATAAATCTTAAAAGAACTTCTTCTTATTCTTACTGGGTAAGGATGACATCAAGTTTTATATCTAAGCAAGAGAGAAATGTATTGACAGAAGAGGGCAAGGTTGAAAAAAAGACCTTTTCAGAGATTATAAGCCTTTTAAATAGTAAGAATAAGTCTGTCCGTGATAAATCTGCACGTGTTTTTAATAAAATATTAAGTGATTTCCTTGATGCAGCCGAGTATGAGCTCAATTCAATATTACATAATAAAAAGGTTGATGACGAGATTAGAAAAATGCCTCGTCCAGACTTTGATAGACACTTAAATGATGATATTGAATCAGAGATTGTTGATACCCTTGTTGATACAGTTAGTCAACATTTCCATATTTCAGAAAGGTTTTATGAGCTTAAGGCACGATTGTTAGGCGTCAAAAAGTTGAAATATCACGAGAGGAATGTTGAGTATGGTAAGATTGACAAGAAGTTTACCTTTGCCGAATCAATAGAAATTATCTCAAGGGTTATGAAGGGACTTGATGATGAGTTTTATGATATTTTTAATGAGTTTATCAATAAGGGTCGCTTTGATGTATATCCTAAAAAGGGCAAAAGTAGTGGTGCCTTTTGTGCCCATCACCTCATAAGTCAGCCGACTTATATATTGCTAAATCACAACGATAAGCTGAACGATGTCTTGACACTTGCCCATGAGTTAGGTCATGGTATCAACAATGAATTAATAAAAAAGAAACAAATGGCTATTAATTTTGGCACTCCTCTTTGTACTGCAGAAGTGGCAAGTACCTTTATGGAGGACTTTGTCTTAAGGGAGATAATGAAGGATGCAGATGATGAAACAAGGCTTGCCATTATGGTAAAGAAACTAAATGATGATGTCTCAACTATCTTTAGACAAATAGCCTGTTATAGATTTGAGCAGGAACTACACAATGAGTTTAGGATTAAGGGTTATCTTTCAAAGAAAGAGATTGGCTCTATCTTTCAGAGACATATGGCTTTTTATATGGGTAAATATGTTGAACAGTCAAAGGGTTCAGAGAACTGGTGGGTCTATTGGGGGCATATTAGGACCTTCTTTTATGTTTATTCTTATGCAAGTGGTCTTTTGATTTCAAAATCTTTACAAAGATTTGTAAATGAAGATAAAAGACATTTAGAAAAAGTTAAAGACTTCTTATCCGCAGGGTTGTCTGAATCGCCAAGTGTGCTTTTTAATAAATTTAACATTAATATTAAAGACAAAGGTTTCTGGATAAAAGGACTCTCTGAGATTGAAGAATTGCTTGATGATACATTTAATTTAGCAAGGAGATTAAAAGTTATTTAAAAAATGACTGAAGAAAAGATTAATACCGTTGAAACTACCCCATTAATGAAGCAATATTATTCTATAAAAGAGAACTATCCTGAACATATAATCTTTTTTAGGCTTGGTGATTTTTACGAGATGTTTGATGAAGATGCAAAAAAGGTAGCCCCAATATTACAGATTGCCTTAACAAGTAGAAATAAAAACAAAGAAGAACCAATTCCTATGTGTGGTGTCCCTTTTTTTTCTGCTGATTTGTATATAAATAAGTTAATCAGGGCAGGTTTTAAGGTTGCCCTTTGTGAACAGGTTGAAGATTCTAAACTTGCAAAGGGTATAGTGCAAAGAGAGGTAGTAAAGGTCATCACACCAGGGACTTATTATGGTGAAGACTCAAAGGATAATGTTTATATAATGAGTATTTTTCTAAAACAAGGCTTCTATGGTATCACAGTGGCTGACCTATCAACAGGTGAGTTTATTGTTTATCAAGGCAATGATTCTATTGATGATGAGATTACAAGGTATGAGCCAAAGGAGGTTTTAATACCCGCAAGTTTGAAGGGATTTTTTGAGAAAAAAGATTTTGGTATATTTGTTACCCATTATGAAGATTGGTATTTTGATTACGCAGAGAGTTATAAGAGACTTTTAAGCACTTTTAATGTAAGTTCTCTTGAAGCCTTTGGTTGTGAAAATATGCATTTGGCTATAATCTCTGCTGGTGTCTTGATTAAATATCTCACAGATACCCTTGTTACCCTACCATTTAAAAAAATACAGGTGCTTAGACCTGCTGATTATATGTATCTTGATTCTGCAACAAAGAGAAATCTTGAACTTACCTCAAATCTAAAAAATGGCTCTGAGAAGTCTTCATTAATCTGGGTTCTTGATCAAACGCAAACTGCAATGGGTGCAAGGTTTATGAGGGGGGCAATAACTAAACCACTCATATCAGTTGAAGAAATAAATAAGAGATTAATTGCAGTTAATTCCTTTGTGCAAGATTATGTGATTATGGAAGAACTCCGCACTATATTGAGAAATTTTAATGATTTACAGAGACTAACATCAAAAGTTATCTCCAGTAATGCCACGCCAAAAGACTTACAAGCATTAAAAAACTCCTTATCATTGTTACCAAAGATAAGGAAATCACTGTTAAACTCAAAAAACATCCTTATATCAGAACTTGGAAAATCCATCCCTGATCTAAGAGAACTTTATGAACTTATTGATATAAGTATTGCTGATAATCCCCCAACTTCAATCAAAGAGGGAGGAATTATCAAAAAAGGTTTTAATGAAGAGATTGATGATTTGAGGGCAATATCAAAAGATGCAAAGGATTACATTGCTAATTTAGAGATTGAAGAGAAGCACAAAACAGGTATACTATCATTAAAAGTAGGCTATAACAAGGTCTTTGGTTATTACATTGAGGTAACTAATCCCAATCTTCACCTTGTGCCTCCTGATTACATTAGAAAACAAACCCTATCAAATTGTGAGAGATTTATCACGCCTGATTTAAAGACCTATGAAACAAAGGTTTTAAATGCTGAAGAGAGATTAAAGGAATTGGAAGCAGAGGTGTATCAACAAATCCTAAACAGGATGCAGAGATTTACCAAGTCTCTCTTTGATACTGCTAATACGATTGCACTAATTGATTTTTACCTTGCCTTAGCAACAGTGGCAAAGAGAAATGATTATGTAAGACCTATTGTTAATGACGATGATAAGATTGAGATTATAGATGGGAGACACCCAGTTGTTGAAAGGATGATAAGGGAAAGCCTTTTAGACGATACAGATAAAGCCTTTGTTGCCAATGATGTATTGATTGATTCAGAGGATAACAGGATGTTAATCATTACAGGTCCTAACATGGCGGGGAAATCAACCTTTATGCGTCAGACTGCAATTATAACCCTTATGGCGCAAATTGGTTCATTTGTTCCTGCTGCAAGCGCTACAGTTGGCATTACCGATAGAATATTTACAAGGATTGGCGCCTCTGATTATATATCACAAGGTCAAAGCACCTTTATGGTAGAGATGCTTGAGACTGCAAATATACTTAATAATGCCACATCAAAAAGCCTTATAATCCTTGATGAAATAGGTCGTGGTACAAGCACTTACGATGGGATAAGTATTGCATGGGCTATTGCAGAATTTCTATTATCAACAGTTAAGGCAAGGACGCTATTTGCTACCCACTATAATGAATTAACTGAATTACAAAGGAATAATGATGGAGTCAGAAACTACAATGTAGTTGTAAAAGAGTGGGGAGACAGTATTGTATTTATGCGAAAGGTTGAAAAAGGGGTAGCTGATAAAAGTTATGGTATTCAGGTTGCAAGGCTTGCTGGCATTCCTGAAAGGGTTATAATAAGGGCAAAAGAGGTTCTAAAGGAACTTGAAAAGAAGAAGACTGATTCCCAAAAAGTTCATCACATTCAAATGAAACTCTTTCCTGATTATGACTCAATTCAAGAGCAACTGCAAAAACTTGACATTGATGCTATGACACCACAAAAGGCATTAAAAAAACTCAAAGAATTAAAGAACAGTGCGTTGTTATCTTAACAATGAAGGTAATTGGTATAACTGGCAATATAGGAATGGGCAAAAGCACTGTGGGGAAGTTCTTTAGAGAGTTAGAAGCCTTAGTTGTTGATACAGATGAGATAGTAAATGATTTATTAAATGAAGGTTATGTTAGACAAGAACTTTTAGGTTTATTTGGAGAGGAAATCATAAGTAACAGTGTAATTAACAAGAAGGTAATTGCAGAAATTGTCTTTAATGACAGTGAGAAGAGACAGCAATTGGAAAAAATCCTCCATCCACTGATTTTTGAAAGGATTGATGGCATTAAAAGGGAAAATTCAGATAGAAAATTCCTATTCATAGAGGCAGCACTTATCTTTGAATGTCATTACGAAGACAAGTTTGATTATATAATAAATGTCTTTTCTCGTCCTGACTTGGCAATACAGAGGTTAATAAAGAGAGGTTACAAAGAGCAAGATGCAATCAATAGGCTCAATTCTCAAATGCCTTATCGCCAAAAGAATGAACTTTCAGATTTTATAATTGAAAATAATTCTGATGAAAATCACCTCAAAGAGGAGGTAAAAAAAATATATATACAACTTGAAAGGATGGCTAATGGTAATAATAAATAACCTTACGGAACCAGTAAAGATTAAAAGTGCAGTTGTTACAATTGGTAATTTTGACGGGATTCATTTAGGACATCAAAAGATTTTTAACGCCCTCATGGAAAAAACAAAGGAGATTAAAGGCACACCAACAGTAATCACCTTTGATCCTCATCCATTAAAAGTCCTTGCACCTGAAAGGGATTTAAAGATGATTACTACCCTTGAGGACAAGATTAAGCTCCTTAAAAGGGTAGGGATTAAGGTATTAATAGTTATTAGCTTTGATAGATCTTTTGCAAATATAGAGGCATCTAATTTTATCGAAGAATATCTTGTTAAAAGATTAAAGATAAAGGGTATTGTAGTAGGACATGGTTATGTATTTGGTAAGGCTAAAAAGGGTGATACAGATTTATTGAGAAAAAAGGGTAAAAGATATGATTTTTTTGTCAAAGTGTTAAGGGTAAAGAAAATCAAAAAAAATGTGGCAAGTAGCAGTAGGATTAGGACACTTATAAGTAAAGGAAAGGTAAAAGAAGCAAATAATCTTTTAAGAAGGGTTTATCATATAAATGGCAAGGTAATAAAAGGCACAGGCAGGGGTGAAAGTATCCTAAAGGTGCCAACTGCTAATATACAAACAACACATGAACTCACACCTGCAGATGGAGTCTATGTGGTGAAGGTATCGTTACTTGATAATGGAAAGAAAAAAGTATTTGATGGAGTTGCAAATATAGGTAAAAATCCAACCTTTGGTAATGACTTTAGGAGCTATGAGGTACATTTATTTAATTACCATAAGGATTTATTAGGTAAGGATTTGAGGCTTCACTTTATAAAGAAAATTCGTGAGGAGATTTGTTTTAATGATATTAACTTATTAAGAGATAGGATTTTAAAGGATATACAGATTGCAAAAGAGATACTCAAGGTTGAGAAGGCTCAATTATTTTTAGATTAGAAAGGAGTTAAAATGGATTTGCACCAGTTAAATATTTTTATGACAGTTTATAAAAACAAAAGTTTCTCAAAGGCATCAGAAGTAGTCAATCTTACACAACCAACTGTGAGTGATCATATCAAGGCATTGGAAGAAGAGCTTAATTGCAAACTCTTTGACAGACTTGGTAGAACTATAGTCCCTACCACTGAAGCTGATAAAATTTATCCACTTGTTATTGACTTACTTGAAAGGGCAGAGAATATAAAAGAAACTGTTGCTCTTTCAAAGTCAAATGTTGATGGAGAGATTGTTATAGGTGCAAGTAACATTCCTGGTATATATCTATTACCTTCATTCATTATGTCTTTTAAAAAAATATATATGAATGTTGATTTTTCCGTTAAAATATC
>DUZI01000012.1 GCA_013349595.1 Nitrospirota bacterium | reverse complement strand
ATTGTATTTACATTCTTATTTTTGACCTTCCCTTCTGGCCTTGTCCTTTATTGGCTTGTTAATAATGTATTGAGTATCGCTCAACAATACTATATCAATCTAAAGATTAAAAAAGAATCAGAAGAGAGAAAATGATTATGAATATGGACTTTTTATTTTTTATTAACAACAACTTATAATCAATAATATTAAGACTTTATGAAATTTTTTTTAATATTATATGTCTTTCTTACCATCCTTATCACCACACCAATTGCCTTTGCAAAAGAAAAGAATAACGATAATGAGCTTTTTAATCCTAAAGCTATACTGTATTTTATAATTGGCTATGAGGCTGAATTATTAAGTGATTGGGAAAGTGCTATTAATAATTACAAATTAGCCTTATCTAATGATACTCAATCGGAATTTTTAAAGAATAAAATTGCAGACATGTATATAAAACTGGGCAGATTTGATGAAGCCATTGAACTCATTGAAAAGACTGTATCTGAGAACCCCCAATACATACCAGCCCTTAAGAGTCTTGGTGAGATTTATAATATTCAAAAAAAGACAGAAAAGGCCATTGAGATTTACAAAAAAATTACTAAGATAGAGCCAAATAACAAAGAAGCCCTTTTGTATCTTGCAGTTCTACAAATGACAGTTAATAAAATTGATGAGGCTCAAGAGATTTTAAATAGGATTGTAAAAGAAGAGCCTGAAAATATCATGGCATTGTTTTACAAGGGTTCAATATATTTTGAACAAAAGGATTATAAAAAGGCAGAGCAAGAATTTGAGAAGATTGTTGAGATAAAACCAGATTTTGAATCTGCGGTCTTTAATTTAGGAATAATTAATGAAACACAAGGAAACTACAAAAAGGCAGAAAAATACTATAAAAGTATCCTTGAAATGAATCCACATAACCTAATGGTCAAGGAAAGACTTGCAAGACTTTATGTAGCAGATAAATCTTATGATAAGGCAATTGAAGAACTTAAGGGACTTTCTGAAGAGATGCCCAAAAATCTTGATATTCACAGAAAACTTGGCATGATTTATTTACAGCAAAAGAAATTCTCTGAGGCAATCTTCCAATTTAGGCTAGTCTTAGGGGGTAAACCTGATGATAATCAAACAAGGTATTTCCTATCCCTTGCACTAATTGATATTAAAAAATATGATGATGCTGAGATTGAACTAAAACAAATTATCAAGACTGATATAAAAAACTATAATGCCTTTTTGACTCTTGCTTATTTATTTTCAAAACAAAATAGAAACAATGATGCAATCAAGATTTATGAGGAAATACTAACCTTTGAAAGAGATAAGCCAGAGATTTACTCTTATTTAAGCAACGAATATATTATTGTTAAGGAATATGATAAGGCTGAAAGATTGTTAAAACAATCAATAGATAGATTCACTGAAAATGACGAATTATATTTTTCATTGGCTGTTTTGTATGAAAAACAAAAAAGATTTGATCAAATGATTGAAGTCCTAAAAAAAACACTGTCTTTAAATCCAAATCATGCCGACGCCCTAAACTATCTTGGTTATACCCTTGCAGACAGAGGGATAAATCTTGAAGAGGCACTTCAATATATAGAAAAGGCTGTTTCACTCAAACCAAATAATGGGTACATTATTGATAGTCTTGGTTGGGTAAAGTTCAAAATGGGTAAATATGACGAAGCCCTCAAGCATCTACTGAAAGCAATAGAATTTGTCAATGATGATCCAGTAATTCACGAACACATTGGAGATGTTTATGAAAAGATGGGAAACATCAAAGAGGCCTTAAATTATTGGAATAAAGCCCTAATTTATCATGAAAAAGAAGAAGGACTAAAGGAAAGGGTTCAAGACAAGATAAAAAGACTTTCAGTTCCCTCTGAACAATAATTATCTCTTATTACAGAACATCAATTTTTCCGCCCTTTTACTGGTTTTTACTTTGAACTTTCTCATTTGTCAAATCATAGGCATTTTTTAGGGCATCCCCTAAAATATTAAAACAGAAAACTGTAATAAAAATAGCCAATCCAGGAAATATTGCAATCCATGGGGCAGTCAAGATGTGGTTTCTTCCAGCACTTATCATGGCTCCCCAGGATGGTTCAGGTGGTTGTAAACCAAGACCAAGAAAACCAAGTGTAGCCTCAGTAAGTATGAATCCACCCATCTTGATACCAATCATTACTAAAGCAGAAGAAATACATTGTGGTGCAATATGTTTCATAATAATCCTCCAATGACTACAACCAATAGCTATTGCCGATTCCACATAAGCCATTGACTTGATTGATAATGTAATGCCTCGCACAAGTCTTGCAAAGGATGTCCATCCTACCGCAGAGATAGCTATCATTACTGTAAACAAACCAGGTGGAAAAACTATAGATATAGCAATGGCAAAGAGTAGTGAGGGAAAAGACAATATAAAGTCAACAAGAGACATCAATAATTTATCAATAACACCTCCTTTATAACCAGCAACTAATCCAATGACTAATCCTATAAAAGATGAAATTATTCCAGCAACCATTGAGACCCCAATGGAAATCTTTGCACCATATACTACCCTTGAAAAAATGTCTCTCCCTTTATTATCAGTACCAAATAAATACTCAAGGGATGGTGCTTCCTTTATGGCATCAAGATTTATTTCATTTGGGTGTTTCAGAGTTAATAATGGAGCGATAAAAGAGGCAAAAAAAAAGAGAGAAACAATCAAAAGTGCAACTTTACCACTTTTTGCTATCATATCTAATCCTTGGATCAATGAGACGATAAGTAACATCAGTTATTGCATTGACAATCACAAAAAAGGATGTCCCTACTAAAACCGAACCAATGATAACAGGATAATCCCTGCGAATAATACCTTCCATTGTGTATCTTCCTATGCCATCCCATCCAAAAATTGTCTCAGTGACTACTGCACCATTTAAATAACTACCAATATCAAGTCCTACTATGGTAATTATAGGGATTAAGGCATTTCTGAGGACATGAAATGTGTTTACTCTTAAAGGACTCAAGCCTTTTGACTTTGCAGTTTTAATCCATGGCATAGATTTTATGTCATCAATAGATGTCTTAGTAATCCTTGCAATCGTTGCCATTGCTGGCATTGCAAGTGTAATAGCTGGTAGAAAAAGATAATTCACCCCCCCTGTGCCTGAAGGTGGAAATATCTTAAAGGTTAAGCTAAATATTAACATTAACAATAAAGCACACCAAAATATGGGTATGCTTAAACTACTTATGACAATAACATCAATAATCTTGCCCAAAATATTCTTGCTATACATTGACGAAAGAAAACCCAAAAATATTCCTAAAGGTGTTGCAATGACCATTGCAGTTAATGCAAGAATAATAGTATTTGGGAGTTTGGCTTTTATATCTTTTGCCACATCTCTTTGATTAATATGTGAGCGTCCAAGATTGCCTTCTAAAATTAATTTAAGATAACCGAGATATTGTGTAAAAAAAGGTTTATCTTGTCCTAAATGTATTCTTATCTCTTGGACAATCTCTGTCTTTGTCCTTTCTCCAACCATATTTGTTACCACATCACCAGGCAGACTTTTTAGGATGGCAAAAGAAAAAAAGGTTATACCCAATAAAAGTGGTATAACCGATAGTATTCGCTTGATAAAATAAACAATCATTAATGAGCCTTAAATCATAGCAAAACCTTCTATGAAAGCTGATTGTTGATTTTATGAATCATCAGTTCTGATAATCCCTTTAATAAGGCATTTGGATTTTGAGGTTTTGAACCATCAAGTATTAAGGCATGGTCATAAAGCATTGAAATATATTCCTTAAGCTGTTCTTTACTACCGTCTTTGTTAAATAGATTATTCATTGACTCGTATAAGGGATGTGAAGAATTAATTTCAAGTATCTTCTTATTTTCAGGTACATGTTGTCCCATTGCCTTCATCAGTCTTTCAACCCTACTGTCAAGGGCAATTTCATCATAGACAAGACAGCATGGAGAGTCTTTCAGCCTTCCTGAAAATCTTACATCTTTAACATGATCCTTCAGTGTATCTTTCATTAAATCAATAAGTTTATTAAATTTTTGCTCCTTGTCTTTATTTGAAGAGGTCTTTTCAAGATCAATATCGCCTTTCATTACTGCCTTTAGCTTTTTACCCTTGTATTGATAATTGTTGAAAATAATATCATCTATTTCATCAGTAAAGACAAGAACATCATAATCCTTTTCTTTAAATGCCTCAACATAAGGTGAATTCAAAGCCTCTTCAATAGAATTTGAAGTAATATAGTAAATATCCTCCTGTCCTGGCTTCATCAATTCAATATAACTGTCAAGGTCTATATAATTAGTGCTTTTTAAAGATTTAAATAATAATAACTCGCCAATCTGCTCTTGTCTGGAGAAGTCAAAATGAATTCCCTCTTTAAGTATCCTGCCAAATTCTTTATAAAAGATTTGATAGTTTTCAGGGTCATTCTTTTTCATTTCAGCGAGGGTATCAACTACCTTCTTGGTAATACTCTTTTTAATCACCTCTACCTGTTTGTTATTTTGGAGCATTTCCCTTGATACATTAAGCGGCAAATCAGATGAGTCAACTACACCCTTTATAAATCTAAGCCATGTCGGGATTAGTAACTCACAATTTTTCATAATTTGGACCCTTTTTATATAAAGCATAGGTCCAATCTTGTAATCACTAAAAAATATATTAAAAGGCGCAGTCTCAGGAATAAATAAAAGCGCTGTAAACTCCTGTGTCCCCTCTGCCTTATAATGGATTGTTTGAAGTGGTGGATTAAAATTATGAGAGATGTGTTTATAAAATTCTTCATATTCCTCCTTAGTTATTTCAGACTTGTCTTTAATCCATACAGCTTTTTGCGAATTAATCTTTTCCTCTTCCCGTAACTTTACTGTCTTACTCTTATCAATCTCACTTGGTTTCTCACGTTCTATGTCAAGGATAATTGGATGCTCAATAAAATCAGAATACTGTTTGACTATTTTTTTTATCTCCCATTCTTGTAAATACACTCTCTCATCTGACTTCAAATGTAAAATTACATCAGTGCCTCTTTTTTCTTTTGAGATATTTTCTATAGTAAAATTACCCTCCCCTATAGATTCCCACTTTACTGCTTTATCTTTGGGTATTCCTGCCTTTCTTGATAAAACAGTCACCTTATCAGCCACCATAAAGACAGAGTAAAAACCCACACCAAATTGTCCTATCAAATCTGCCTTTTGTTTTGAATCTGATGCCACAAGTTTTTTTATAAATTCTTTAGTCCCTGAGTGCGCAATAGTACCAAGGGCTTCAATAATCTCATCCTTTGTCATTCCAATACCATTGTCACTTATGGTAATTGTATTTTTCTCATTATCAACAATAATTTTTATCTTCCATTCAGTATCCTGTTCATATATAGATGACTCAGTTAGAGCTAAATACCTTGCCCTATCAATTGCATCAGAGGCATTTGATATAAGTTCTCTCAGAAAAACCTCTTTGTGAGAATAAAGGGAATGAATCATTAACCTTAAAAGTTCATTGACCTCTGTCTTAAATTCATAAGATTGAATATTATTCGAATCGATCATACATAACCTCCATTTCTAACAATTTAGCACTCTCATCAATAGAGTGCTAAAGTATATCTTAGCAATATTTCTCTATATTCTGTCAAACTATAATATTTGATTTCATCATATTGGCTTTTATAGAATTATAAAAAACATAAATCTCAACAGTTTGAGATTTCCCAAAATCAGCGATAGAACTAAAAAGCTTAATAAAATCAGCAAGTAAGATAGGAAGGGCTGGTGTGGAATTTTTATACGACACCTTATAAAAGGGCTTTGTCATAAGGCATTGTTTTAAATGTATAAATCAAAATTATAAATAAAACCTGTCGATTATAAAAATCCTGAAACAGCCCTTCCTATCGCTATTTTAAGGGATTTAGGAGGTAATTATTAAATGATAATTAAATTCTCTGAGCTTATGATAATTCTATTTGCAATTTTTATAATAATTTTATTACCTATAAATGCAATCGCTAATAATAATGAGGCTTATGAATCCGCAAAAGCGGCTTTTAATGACATCAACATTTCTTTTAACGATGTGAAAGAAAAGATTGATGCCACCTATGATTTCTTTGGGAGATTTCATAGGGGTGTTGATACATGGCGTAATGCTGTCAGCAAAGAGACTCAAAATAGAGGGATTGAAGAGATTGATAAACTTGCTGACGAAAAAATAGAATCAGTCATTGATGCCCTTTACGAAAAGGCAATAAATGTTGTTGGAATTCCAAAGGAAATTGAAATACCCGAGTCTATGAAAGAAAAGGCTGTGGCGAAATTAAGGGATAAATTCAAAGGCTATGTGCCTGATCGTGTATCAAAAAAACTTGGTTATATGTATTCTCTTAGTGCCATTGATAGAAAGCTGAGAGATAACTATATTTATGACAATCTAAAATATATCAAACAAGGTTTTGACAAAGGGTCGAGATTATTAGGGAATTTTAATAATGCAGTGAAATTCATAGATACCTTCTCACCTCAAAGCACAGAGACAAATCCTGTCGGAAGGCTACAGAAGGTTAAAGACTTTTTGTCAATCCTATCAGACATTGCCAAACCAATACCATTGATGAGCGATGTGATAGATTCTTATGCAAAGGCAACTGATGGTTTTATGAAAGCCCTATCTGACCTTGATAATAAACTCCTTGAAGCTCGTCAAGGCTCACTTTGTGGTCAAAGGGGCGTAGATTCAAATATTCAGGCTTTCTTTCAACAAAACTATCCCTCAGAAGATTGTCTAACTTATTTTGCACTTCCATCAAGTCAGTATCCTCACCTTTCACCAATCAGGGCTTGGAAAGGTGGAGAGAGGTCTCATATCTTTCTATGGCTTGATAATGTAGGGGTTTTGATTGATAGTGGTAACTTTTTCATAGTATATCGCTATTACTCTGCTTTAAAAGAAAGCATCAATTATGGTAATCATGTATCCTATGACCGTTTTTTCAATATGATTAGGGCGATAACAACAAAAAGCAATTTGGCTGCTTTAAAAGATAGGTTTGGCAACTACTACAAAAGATTTGAAAAGGATTATAAGTTTAAGGAAGTATTAGAACTTGAAGGCTATTATAAACAAGGTAATTTTAAATCACTTCAAAAGAGGCTATTAGAATATCAATTAGGTGGTAGTGAAGATGAGTTTGGTGGGCTTTGTTTTTTTAATAGCTCCTTTAGAAATGATATTGAGGCATTACATAACAAATACAAAGATGCCTTTGTGATAAATGGCACTATAAAGCCATCTACAACCAATGCAGTTATAGGTAAAATATCAGTTTTTGTAGATGATATAAATGTTAAGGAGTTAAAATGTGCTGACATTTGTTCTTTCAGAAATATATCAATGAAAGATAGATACAATGTCAAAGTGAGGGCTGAAGGCTTTAAAGAGGCAAATAAAAACTTTTCAAAAGAGCCATATCCAATTATTGAACTTACCTTGTCAACACTTACAATTACAGTTGATAAGACAAGCTTGCTTGTTGGGGAAAAAGTAATACTAAATGCAAAGGTTGAGGGAAGAGACATATCAAGAGATAGATTTTTTTGGTCAGTCAATGGAAGACCCTTTGGTGGTGGTGGCAATAGGGTTGAATTTATCCCCTCTGAGGCAGGCACACATCAAATCATCGCTGCCCTTGTTGATGAAAGGTCACGGGCAATCCTTGAAGGCACTATCACAATAAAAGTAATAGATAGGGCAAGTCTATTTATTCAAGGTCCATCAGAGACAATAGTAGATAAAGAAAATTACTTTTATGCTCAAATAAGAGGTGCTTTATTACCAGGAGGCAAACATTCCTATACATGGGTTTTAAATGGCGCTAAATATAATGGGAATGATGATTCTATAAGGATTAGATTTAACAGAGAAGGCTCAAATACACTTAAGGCTATCCTTTGGCATTGGATAAATGAACAAAAAAAATGGCAGAAGGTATCTGAGGCGACCCATATTATTATCGTAAAATCACCTCAACAATATCCCACTGCATCACCTTACCCGACTATAATACCTACACCTATTCCTACAATAACCCCAAAACCCACCATAGCACCTACACATACTCCCAATACAACACCAAAAATGAGACAATTCAATGAACTTACTCAAGATGAACAGAAAAGAGTGCTTGATTGTATTTGTAGATGTAGTAGTTCTGCAAAATCCTCTGTAACAGTTTATTACGATCCAAAGCCTGTAAATACCTCTCCAAACTGTAGTGAACCTTCAAATGGACCATGTGTAAATCAAGGATTTGGATGCTGGAGACATGTCCCAAAAAGCAGTGGAAAGTGTGAAGATGATTGTTATAAGTCAGCAAATACACAATCTTTGCCTGATAGTTATTTCAAAAAGAACTGAAAAACAAATAATTAATAAGATTGGATAAAATTTTTTTTCATATATCTTACAATTCAATAATGCCTCTTCAAGCCATATCCTTTGACCTGCACATTCTTAGTGAACAATACCTTTTAACATATTTTTGAATTTGTCCATTATAAGCTAATTTTTACAATAAGTTAATCTTTCAATATTCAATTCTAAAGATTCAAAAAATTTTAAAATCAAAAATATCTCAGTAATCCATTAATCATAATATCACTACCAAATCTCTTAATCTCTATTTCATCAATTTGGATGGCCTCATTAAGTCTGTAAAAATCTTTTCCACTCGTTACTGGCAATGACTGACTACCACAGATAATCTTTGGTGCTATAAAAAATATTACCCTATCTACTACCCTTTCCATTAAAGCCCTTGAGTTTAAAGATGAACCACCTTCAATCAATACTGAGGTAATATGAAACTTACCAAGTTCATATAGGATATCCTTAAGCCCTATGGGTGAGTTTTCAATTTCCATTAGTTTACAACCCTTATGTGAGAGTTTGTTAATCTTTTCACCTTTTTCCTTGCTGTCTGATTTAGAATAGACTACAATGGTTTGTGCGCTATCATTAAAGACATTGTAATCTTCTGGTATTTCAAGGGCAGGGTCTATTACTACCCTCACTGGATTTTTACCACCTTTAATGCGAGATGTTAAGAGAGGATTATCTGCCAAGACCGTCCCTTTTGCTGTAACAATTGCATCGACACTGTGTCTTAATCTATGAACCTCTTTCCTTGCCTCATTTGTAGTTATCCACTTTGAATTTCCCTCTGCATCAGCAATCTTACCATCTAAGGTCATTGCTGTCTTAAGTATTACAAAAGGGATACTCGTTGATATAAACTTTGAATAGGCTTCGTTAAGCCTCATTGCCTGTCTCTGAAGAATACCACTATAGACTTCAATGCCAGCTGATTTGAGTTCTTTTATGCCGCAACCCAAAACTGATGGATTTGGATCAATCATGGCAACAAAAACTCTTTTTATACCTGCTTCAATGATTGCCTTTGTGCAAGGTGGTGTTTTTTTATTAAGATGACAGCAAGGCTCAAGAGTCACATATAAATCAGCACCTTTTGCCTCACTACCAGCCTTTTTCAGTACCAATGCCTCTGCGTGTGGTTGCCCTGCCTTTCTGTGATAGTCTTCAGCAATAACCTTTCCATTTTTTACTATTACTGCACCGACCATTGGATTAGGGCTTGTATGCCCAATCGCCCTTTTGGCAAGATTGAGTGCCCTTTTAATATAAAAAGTCATATCTTTAAAAGAATTATCTGCCCTGTTTTTCATCGTCCATATTTAAAATAAGCAGCACAACTACCCTCTGTGCTTACCATACAAGCTCCAACTGGGTTCTCTGGAGAACATACCTTTTCAAAGAGTGGACATTCAGGCGGGGTCTTAATCCCTCTTAATATGAGTCCGCACTGACAGCCTTTTGGTTCGGGTGATGAATTTACTTGTAAGGGTATTATTTTTTCGCTATCTCTATTCATCCATTCATTTTTGAGCTTTAAACCGCTATTTTTTAAATTTCCAATACCACGCCAATAACTATCTGCAGGTTCAAAGACTTGATACATGTAATCTACCGCCTTTTGATTGCCTTCAGGCTTTACAGAACTTTTGTACTGAATCTCTACTGATGGCTTCCCCTCATAGATTTGTTTCAATAGCATCATAATACCCCCTACAATGTCTTCAGCCTTAAAACCAGTAATTACAGAAGGCACTTTATATTTTTCTATCATGAATTGATAAGGCTTTGAACCAATAATTGAACTTACATGCCCGGGCAATATAAAACCATCTATCCTTACATCATCAGAATTTAACAACACCTCAAGGGCTGGTGGGACAAGTTTGTGAACTGAATAAAGGAAAAAATTAGAAATACCTCTCTTTTCTGCCTCAAGTAATGTGGCTGCTGCAAGGGGTGCAGTAGTCTCAAAACCTGCTGAAAAGAAGACTATTTTCTTAGCTTTATGTTTAATTGCTATGTTTAGACTATCAAGTGGTGAATAAACTATTTCAATGTGGCCACCCTCTGCCTTTGCACTCATAAGTGACTTGTTACTTCCGGGAACCCTAAGCATATCTCCAAAGGTAGTAAGTATTACATCATCTAAAAGACTATAGGCTACAGCCCTGTCAATATCTTCAATTGCTGTCACACAGACAGGACAACCTGGTCCGCTAAGTAGCTTTAATGAGGGTGGTAAAAGACTCTTAATACCTGATTTGAAGATTGCTACTGTATGTGTGCCACAAACTTCCATAAGATTGATTGGTCTTTTAATACGATTTGATAGCTCATGAATTATATTTATCTCTTTCATAGTTATACCTCATTTTTTAAATGCTATTATAAGGATGGGTGTATAATTTGTCATTTTAATTCATCAATGAGTCTTTTATACTCTCTAATACAATAGTTTTCTGCTTCAATAGTTCTTTTTAGTGCCTCATTAAAATTTAGTTTTGATCCAGAAAAGATACCATGTCCATAAACTGCAACTACTGATGACTTTGTCATTGCCAAAGGGACTGTATTTAGTAATCCCCATTTGCCTGTACCAATCTCACCTGATACTATCTGCACATTGCCTATTTTTCTTTCTTCTTTACAGGTGCGATAACAGTCATCACCTTTACAATATTTTTTGTTGCAAAGCATAGATAAAATCACAGAAAATTTTGGATGTCCATGTAGGATAAATTTAAAGTCAGTTTTTTCATAGATAAGTCTGTGAGCTGCATATTCAGAAGAGGCAGTAATAGCGTTAGTTGAAGAACCATCAATAGGGACAATGTCAATGGCATCTTCAAGTTCATCAAGGGAACTCCCTGTCTGGCTTATGTATATTTTATCTTCAAAGAGACATGATATATTTCCAAAGTATGAATCTACTAATCTCAGGTTGATGAGTGCCTTGCCAGCTTCTGTAATTTCATCAATTATTCCTCTTGCCCTATGCAATAGACAACCTTTAGTAATCTCAATTTCATTACAAAAGGATAAAATAAAACTCAACGACTCTCCTATTTTTTTAAACTCTAAAGCGTCATAAAGGTATTTTACAAAAAGGCTAAAACACACTGAGCTAAGTGATATATAAGCCTGCTCAGGAGAGATAGTCCCATAAGTGATAATCTTGCCATTTTTGGTAACAGCAGACTTTCTTCTTGATAAGGCAGATATGATTGATTGTGGACTATCATCTTCAATAATAGGTATATCATGGAAAAAAGTCCTTGTTTCGCAATCTACTGGTTTAATCAAGCAATTTGTATCAGGATCATTGATAATTTCCTGAACTACTGTTTTGTAAGGTTCTGAAGGTGTTGATACAATAAGGGTATTAATATTCAAAAAATCAAAGACCTCTGTATATTTATCTATGAGGTCTGCATTTGAATAGGCCCTGTCATCAAAGGCAATGATAATGGTATCATCACGATTACTGAGACCTTGATTGTGGATTTTATTAAGAAATTTCTTTATTAATCCTTCCATCTACTGAAGCACCCCTTACGATGTAATATCTTTGCAATGCCTCTGAAAAGTCTTTTTTGCTGATAGGGGGGATTTTTATCTTCTCTGATGAACTGCCTTCCTCAGTAAAAAATCTCACTGGTAAGGTATCATCTTTGATATCAAAACCATTTAAGTTGTTAAGACTTCTCTCAAGTTTACAAATCCTATCACCAATATTCATCAAGTCCTGCACAGTATAATCAAGCCCTGTAACAGCCTTTAACACCTTAGAATATTCCTCAAGGGTTACTGAAAAAAAGAGGAATTTACAGGCAGTCAGGGAATCTATAACGGCATTTAAATCTTCAGAAAGCTTGACCATACGCGCCTTACCTTCAAAGGAAAATCTGTCAACAGCCACAGGCTTCCTTAATATTTCATAGCTTATGGGATAAGCCCTTAAATGACATCCCCCCCTACTTGATACCGCGTAGGCAAGCGCCATCCCATAGGCACCTCTTGGGTCATAGGCAGGCAATTCAAGGGACTTTACTGACATGCTTTTGTCGGGCTGACCTGCCATTTTGGCAAATCTCATCGAACCTTCTGCAAGGGCATTACCTTTTTTAGTGTCTCTACAGGCTATCTCTTTTATCAATGTAATAATATCTTCTGAAGACAGTCTTAAACCTTCTATTTCAGAATAACAGGCAATAGTAGATGCAGTGCTTATGGTATCTAACCCATAAATATTACAAAGTCTATTCGCCTCTACTATGGCAGATAAATCACTACATCTATTTAAGGCACCGAAATGGGATAGGCTTTCATACTCTGGTATGATTTCACCCTTTGAGCCCTTTTTTTTACACAAGACTGGACAACCTACACAACCAGTTTTACGAGTGTTATACTGCTTAGAGATAGTATAGGCATCGTATTTGTAAGAGTCTTTGAAGAAGGTCTCTTTAAAATTTTCCGTAGGTTCTAATCGCCTTGAATGAATAAGGTCAACAAGCGCACCAGTGCCATATTTGCTAATTCCAAAATCACCAAATAAGGCTGGTGATGCCCTCAAGAGTCTTATTATCTCCTCTTGAGCCTCTTTTAATAAGGAGAGATCTTTTACATCAACTTTTGATGTGCCTTTTATTGCAACAAATTTTAACCTCTTTGAGCCCATGACTGCCCCAAGCCCTCCCCTGCCTGCAAGGTAATGTCCATCAAACACGATAGAGGCAAAACGCACTAATCTCTCCCCTGCAAGACCAATTGAAGCGACTGAATAGTCTTTTGAAAAATATTTAGAAATCTCATTTGTATCTAATCCTTGTTTGTCATCAGAATTTACGAAACTGACTTTCTCATCCTCAATGACTATGCCAATAATCTTGTTTGCCTTGCCAGTTATAACAATAGCGTCAAATCCTGCTTTTTTCATGATAGTTCCAAATCTACCCCCTACTGAGCAGTCAAATATTGTCCCTGTCAGTGGTGAGCGAGAGAGTACTGAAAACCTCCCCGATGTTGGTGAGGGGGTAGCCACCAAAGGTCCTGCAGCAAAGATAAGAGGCATAGCATCATCAAAATATTCAAGTGTAATTTTATCCCTTAAAAAGGCAACACCAAAACCCCTTCCCCCAAGATAGTTTTTTATAAAATAACTGGGAGTTGATTCAATTTCTATACTTTGAGAACTAATGTTTATGAATAAGATTTTTCCTCTGTATCCAAACACATCTCCTCCTGTCCGCTTATCCAGATTGTCCCACCAAAGGTCTCTTGATAAACCCTTGACAAACCAAGCCTCATAATCTCAAGGAGTGCAAGGAAGGTAACTAATATCTCCTTTTTGGTGCAATCTGAAGAAAAAAGTGCTTCAAAACTCACAGTCTTTTTTTCATTTATAACCTCAAGGATAATTGTAATCCTATCTTTTACCGTGAGGGTTTCTCTGTTTATGATCATTTCATCTGAGGGCACCTTTTTAATTATTCTTTTAAGGGCATTTAGCAAATCAAAGATATTAAGGTCAAAAAGGGTCAATTCCCTCTGAATTGATTGTTCTGAAGTAGTAAAATTTCTAAAGAAGACATTACTCCAATAAGCCTCTCTTTCACGCATTACCTGAGATGCTTCTTTAAAGGCTTGATACTCAAGAAGCCTATTAATCAGATTTGCGCGAGGGTCTTCAAGGGCTTCTTCACTACCTTCTTCAATAGGCAGCAACATCCTTGATTTTATATAAATAAGTGTTGCTGCCATGACAATAAACTCAGAGGCAATCTCAAGGTTAAGTTCCTTCATTAATTCAATATATTCAAGATACTGCTTTGTAATTAATGTTATCGGTATGTCGTAAATATCTATCTTGTTTTCCCTGATTAAATGCAATAACAAATCAAGAGGCCCTTCGAAGACTGGTAGCTTGACACTATACTTTTTTTCTGAAAAGACAAACATTTTGATGTTCCTTAAAATAGCGATAGGAAGGGCTGTTTCAGGCTTTTTATAATCGACAAATTTTATTTAATTTT
>DUZI01000011.1 GCA_013349595.1 Nitrospirota bacterium | reverse complement strand
TCAATAAAAAAGAAGTTCGTTACCTTTTTTTTGGTTATTCTTTTCTTTCTATGCCTATTAACCATAATTGGCTTTGTTAATATGAAAAGGACAGATGGTTATTTTGTCCGATGGAATCAATTAGAGAATCATATGTATTCCTTAAATATGCAGGAAATCGCCCATTTAGATTGGAGATATGGCTTGCAAAATGCTATGTATGAAAGGAGCAAAATGCGTTTTGTTGGGCTTGAAATAGACCATACCAAATGTAATTTCGGTAAATGGTTTCATTCAGAAGGAAAGGAAATCTTGATTACTGAGTTGCCAAATCTTAGGGCCGCCATTGAAGACCTTGATAGACTTCATAGAAACATCCATGCAACAGCAGGTTTTATCAAAGAAGCAATAGAGTCAGGTGATAAAAATCAATTCCTCAAGGCAGATAGGTCTTATAAAACAGAGTTAGTTCCAGATTTGGTTAAATTGAGAGAACTCCTAAATCTAATCAGACAAAAACTCAGAGAGAGAATTCTTCATATTGAGGACGTAATAACAAAGGAATTATTATTTACTAAATATCTTATGGGTATTATTGTATTGGCACTTATAATTATTATTGCCTTGCTTTTTAGTAATTTCACTAAACTTATCATATCAAACATCCAAAAAGCTGTAACTACATCAGAATCTCTTTCACAGGGGGATTTATCAGTTGATTTAAGGTCTGAATATAATGACGAGTTGGGAAAATTATTAAAATCTATTGATAAGATGTCTAAATCAATGTTAGAGATTTCAAATTCTGCCAAATTAATAGCAAACGGGGATCTTACAGTCAGCATTCAACCAAAATCTGACAATGACATATTGGCAAAGTCACTAAACACAATGGTTACAAGACTGCGTAATCAGACACGAGATATACTTGAGGCAGTCAATGTTCTTGCTTCATCAATCAATCAAATTATGACCACAGCAACGGAGATTTCAGCATCTGCATCTGAGACTGCGACTTCTGTAAGTGAGACTACCGTTACAGCAGAGGAGGTTAGACAAACAGCTAAACTTGTATCAATAAGAGCTAATAATGTATCAGAGGTAATCAAAAAGGTTGTTGAGGCTTCACAATCTTCTTATGCCTCCGTCGATGAGACAATTGAGCAGATGAATAATATCAGGGTCAAAATGGATTTAATTGCACAAAGTACAGTTAGATTAAGTGAACAAGGACAGGCTATCGGAGATATTGTAAATACAGTTAGTGATTTGGCTGAACAATCAAATCTCCTTGCAGTAAATGCAGCCATAGAGTCTGCAAGGGCAGGTGAACATGGTAGAGGCTTTGCAGTAGTAGCACAAGAAATAAGGTCTTTGGCTGAACAGTCAAAGGCTGCCACAATTCAGATCAATTCCATTCTAAAAGATATTCAATCAGCTACAAGTAAGGCAATGCTTGTTACAGAACAAGGAAATAAGGCTGTTGAAGAAGGCATTAGACAGTCCTCCGATGCAGGACAAAGCATAAGAAATCTTATCTTGAAAATATCTGATGTAACTGATGCGGGGAATCAGATTGTTGCTTCAAGTCAACAACAAGTTACTGGCATGGATCAGATTGTCTTTGCCATGGAAAATATTAATCAAGCAACTGCACAAAACACAGAAAATATAAAAATGGTAGAGACTGTTACAAGGAATCTAAATGAGACAGCACAAAAATTAAAGGTCCTTACAGATATGTATAAAATGCAATAGGATTAGGGTGTAATGGCTACTTTTAGTAGTGATGAGGAGTTTACAAAAAGGTTATTAAAGACCTTTAAGATTGAGGCTGATGGGCATGTCAAGAGTATCGTAGAGGGTCTTCTTGAGATAGAAAGGTTAGGTTTTGATGGAGAGATTCAACCTATAATTGACAAGATTTTTAGGAATGCTCATAGCTTAAAAGGTTCAGCTCGGACTGTTGGTATATTTTCAATAGAAGAGATTTGTCAGGAAATAGAAAGCCTTTTTAGTAACATCAGAAAAGGTTACCTTCCCCTTACCAAAAAAATAGTGGAAACCCTATTTAACGCCTGTTCTATTTTGGACTCTATCGTAAATAAACCAGATATTAAAGTGCCTTCCAAAGAAATAACAACACTGATTAAATCCCTCTATGAAAACAAATCACAGTTAAATGACATTAATGAAAACAAAGGATTACTAATTGACCAGAATAAAATCAAAAAAACTCCTAAGGCTGATAAAGAAATTAAGTCTAATCATAACATCTTAAAGATTGATAGCAAAAAGCTTGAATTACTTTTTAGTGAAATGGAGGAGATGATATCAATAAAGGGTTATTTGAAAAACAACTTGTTACTTTTAGATGAATTAGAAGCAGGACTTCAAAATATTATAAAAAGGTCAAATGATATTCTTTCAGCAATGGATGAAAAAAGTAGTTTAACAGAAACACTTCAATTACAAAGAGGATCACTACAGGAACTTGCTTTAAATATAAAGAAACACAAAAAGGTTTTTAGGGAAGGTAAATTTTTCTTAGACAGAAAGATTGATGATATCCTCTTTAATCTGCGAGATATAGTAATGATGCCATTTTACACTGCCCTTGAACCCTTTCCCCTGATGATAAGAGAAATGGCAAAATCTCAAAATAAAGACATTGACTTTATTGTTGAAGGCAAAGAGTTATGTATTGACAGGAGAATTTTAGATGAGTTAAGGGACCCTTTTACACATATTTTTAGAAATGCAATAGATCATGGTATTGAGACAATTCAAGAAAGAATTGCTCTTAAGAAAAATCCCAAGGCCATCATAAAAGTAAAAGCAAATATAGTAAAGGGCGAACAGGTAGTCATAAAAATAATGGATGATGGCAGGGGCATTGATTTGGATTTACTAAAAGATAAGATAGTCAACATGAAATTAGTCGATAATGTTGAAGCAGAAAAACTCAAAGACGAAGAGGTGATTGATTATATCTTTAAACCTGAAGTATCCACCGCAAAGATGGTTACTAATATATCTGGTCGTGGTCTTGGTATGGCTATAGTGCGTGAAACAATAGAGAGATTAGGTGGAACAATTATGGCCATGACGGAAAGAGAGAGAGGGACAGCATTTACAGTAAAACTTCCTGTTAATATCTCAACTATTAAAATCATGCTGATAAAGGCATACAATGGCAATATTTATGGAATACCTACAGAAAAAATTATCTATTCTTCAAGGGTAAAGAAATCAGATATACAAAAGGTAGATGGTATTGATACTGTGAACATAAAAGGAAATCTCACATCAATGATAAAGATTGATGATACCCTTGATATACCTACAAGCAATGATTTGATAGGTGAGCATATAAATTATTTTGTCCTTGGTAGTGAAAATAAGTTAATAGCTTTTTCAACAGCAGAAATACTCTTTGAAGAGGAAATATTTATAAAACCCTTTCAGGGACAGGTAAAGAGGCTAAAAAATATCATTGGTGCAGCATCTATTTCTAAGGGGAATAATATATTAATATTAAATCCCACAGACCTTTTAAAGTCAGCCATTAAAAAAGGCTTTGTTCCAACCTTTAAACCCGATGAGATGTATGTATCAACGAAGAAAAAATCCATCTTAATAGCTGAAGACTCAATCACTGCTCGCACCCTTTTTAAAGGAATCCTTGAGAGTGTAGGTTACCAAGTTACAACTGCACCAGATGGGATAGAGGCTTGGAATATACTAAAATCACAAGATTTTGACCTGCTCTTGTCAGATATTCAGATGCCGGGACTTAATGGCTTTGAGCTTACAGAAAAGATTAGAAATGATAGAAAACTCTTTCGTCTTCCCGTAGTATTAATTACTGGATTAGAGAGTCAACAAGACAAAGAAAGAGGCATAGAAGTAGGGGCAAATGCCTATATTGTAAAGAGTAGTTTTGACCAAAGCAACCTTCTAGATGTTATAAAAAAGATTATATGATTAATCAAGGCAGGATAAGACTACTTAAAGAGGGTGTAGAAAAAAAAGGTCCTGTTATCTATTGGATGAGTAGGGATCAGAGGGTTGAGTATAATTGGGCTTTACTATTTGCATATCTTCAGTCTATCCAAAGGAATACCTCTCTTATTGTAATCTTCTGTCTTGTTAAGGATTTTCTTAATGCCTCAAAAAGGGCTTATTACTTTATGCTTGAAGGTCTTAAAGAGGTAGAAGAGGAACTCAACGAAAGGAATATTGATTTTGTCCTTTCTACTGGGAATCCACCTGAGACAATAGTCAGCTTTATCAATACTATAAAGGCATCTATCCTCGTTACAGACTTTGACCCTTTGAAAATCAAGAGACAATGGAAGATGAAAGTTAAAGAGGAGATTAAAATACCTTTTTACGAAGTTGATACACATAACATTGTTCCTTGCTGGATTGCATCACAAAAGCAAGAATATGGAGCCTATACTATAAGGAAAAAAATTAATAGATACTTGAAATCACATCTTGACTCCTTTGCCCCAATTAAAAAGATGCATAATAAGAGGATTTACGATAGAAATATCCATTGGGAGAGCCTTTACGACAAATTAGGAATTACTAAAGAAAAGGTTTTTTTTAGACCTGGCTTAAAAAAGGCAAAGAATGTTTTAAAAGAATTTATAGAAAATAAGATTTCATTTTATAACCTTTATAGAAATGACCCGTCACAGAATTTTCAATCAAATTTGTCTCCTTACATACATTTTGGTCAAATTTCAACACAATACATAGCAATGACCATAATGAGTAAAAATACAATAAATGAAGGAGTAAATGCCTTTTTAGAAGAGCTAATCATAAGAAAAGAACTATCTGATAATTTCTGTTTTTATAACGATGAATACGACACTATTAAGGGACTGCCAAAATGGGGGTTAAATACCTTGATTAAGCATTCAAAGGACAAAAGAGAATATGTATATAATGAAGAGACCTTTGAGAATGGCCAAACCCATGATGATTTATGGAATTCAGCACAAAAGGAGTTGGTTCTTAAGGGTAAGATGCACGGTTTTATGAGGATGTATTGGGCAAAAAAGATACTTCAGTGGACTGAATCGCCTGAAGATGCAATAAAAATTGCCATTAAACTAAATGATAAATATTCCCTTGATGGTAGAGACTCAAAAGGATATACAGGTATTTTATGGTCTATTGGAGGGCTTCACGATAGGGCATTTCAGGAAAGGCCTATCTTCGGCAAGGTTAGATATATGTCTCATGAGGGTTGTAAAAAAAAGTTTGATGTAAAGGGATACATTTTACAATCTATGAAGGAGACAAAATTTTGATAAAGGTGCTAATAGTAGATGATTCACCTACAGTAAGAGAAGGTATTAAATTTTTATTATCAAGCGATAAATCAATAAATGTCATAGGGTCTTTGAGTAGTGCTGAAGAGGCCCTTGAATTTTTAAAAAACAATAAACCTGATGTCATCACGATGGATATTATGATGGAAGGGATGAATGGTTTTACTGCAACAAAGAAAATATTGGAAAAATATCCTATACCAATCATCATTGTTAGTTCTTGTTACAACAAGGAGGAGATTGAATTATCTTATAAAGCCATAGAGGCAGGTGCAGTTTCTATATTACCAAAGCCAACGGTATCCCCTAACTGTAATCTTGAGGCAGAAAGGGAGTTAACTAATACAGTGAAGGCTATGTCTTCTGTGAAAATTGTTAAAAGAAGACCTATGGAAAAGATTAAACCTATAAAAGAACAAAATCTTGTTAAACCAATAAATCTCATTGTTATGGGGGCTTCTACAGGAGGACCACCAGTATTGTTAACAATTTTAAGTGGTTTGCCTAAGGATTTCAATGTTCCAATATTAATAGTTCAGCACATATCAAAGGGTTTTTTAGAGAGCATGGTTAACTGGTTACAACAATTTTGTAAATTGACCTTGAAGATTGCAAGGGATTCTGAACCATTACTTGCAGGGACTGTATATTTTGCACCTTATAATTATCATATGGGCATAGATAGAGATGGGAAGATATTTTTATCAGATGCCCCTGCAGAGCATAGCGTAAAACCATCAGTCTCATTTTTGTTTGAGAGCGTTTTAAATAACTATAAAAATAATTTCATTGCAATACTGCTTACAGGAATGGGTAGGGACGGTTCAAAAGAATTAGTAGAGATTTATAACAAAGGTCACATAGCAATTGCACAGGATAAAGAGTCTTCTGTCGTATTTGGTATGCCCGGTGAGGCATTAAAAATGGGTAAATTAACCCACGTATTACCGCCAGAGAAGATACTCCAGCAAATACTATTTTATTGTAAAAAATAAAAAATCATAATGAATGCAAAAGATTCAACAAAAATGATTGACCCAAAATCAGAGATAGAACTGAGAACTTAACAAAATCAAGTAGGAAAGGTTGGTAAGGAATTTTTTATACGACATCTTTGAAGGTATATTGAGCGCTGGCTATTGCCTTTTTTATAATTTTATTTATTAAAATATGTTTTAATATAAATTAATCCAAAATGAGGCAAACATAATGATCAATTTATCAAAAAATAGGGATATCACAATACTTGTTGTAGAAGACAGCATAACACAAGCAGAATGTCTTAAATACTTACTTGAAGATAATAACTACAGAGTATTATTAGCTTCAAATGGCAAAGAGGGATTAGATATTGTCAGTAAGGAAAAGACAACGATAATAATCACTGATATCTTAATGCCAGAGATGAATGGTTATGAACTGTGTAAGGCTATCAAGGGAAATGAAAATACGAGGGATATTCCAGTAATACTTCTTACAAATTTATCTGATCCAGAAGATGTTATAAGGGGTCTTGAATGTGGGGCTGATAATTTTATTACAAAACCTTATGACAATAAGTTTTTGATCTCAAGGATTAATTATTTACTGTTAAACCTTGATATGAGAAAGATCTCAAGTTCAGAAATGGCTATAGAGATATTTTTTGGTGGCAAAAAGCAGGTAATAACCTCTAGCAGAATTCAAATACTTGACCTGCTTTTATCAACCTTTGAGGCCGCTATTCAAAAGAACAAGGAACTATTAGATGCAAATAGAGAGTTAAGAAGGGCAAATGAAAAAATTAGAAGGCTTGAAGGCCTTATACCAATCTGTGCAAGGTGTAAAAAAATAAAAGATGACAATGGTTATTGGAAACAAATTGAAGAATATCTTAAGGAAAACTCTGGTGTAGAGTTTACCCATGGTTTTTGCCCAGATTGCCTTAAATCTCTTTATCCTGATTTTTTGGATAAAATAAAGGAATAAAAGTGATAGAAAAATCTTCAAAGATTGAAATATTAGTGATTGATGATAGTTTTGTTCAAGCAGATTATCTTAAATTTCTCTTAGAGAAACACAACTATCGTGTAAAATCTTTAAATAGCGGAGAAGAGGCCCTTAATTATTTAAAAGAAAATGTCCCTTCACTTGTAATTACCGATATCATCATGCCAGAAATGAATGGTTTTGAGCTATGCAAGGCTATCAAAAAAAATGAAAGGACAAGTAAGGTACCAGTGATATTGCTTACAGCACTATCAGAGCCTGAAGATATTATAAAAGGACTTGCCTCAGGAGCAGACAATTTCATCACAAAACCATATAGTGATGAATTCTTGCTTTCACGAGTCTATTACACCTTGATAAATGCAGAAATTAGAAAGACCATAAATACTGAGATAGGCATTGATATAGTCTTTGGTGGCAAGAAGTATATGATTGATTCTAATAGAACCCAAATACTTGATTTGCTTCTTTCAACCTATGAAAGTGCCATTGAGAAAAATAAAGTACTTGAAAAGACAATTTTACAACTTGAGAACACCCAGAAGGAACTTATTGAGGCAAAGGAGACTGCAGAACTGGCAAATAAATATAAAAGTGAATTCCTTGCCAACATGAGCCATGAGATTAGAACCCCTATGAATGCGATACTTGGCATTGTTGAAATCATGCTTGATTCATCAATTGCTGAGGAACACCAAAATTCATTGAGGTTGCTTAAACATTCTGCAGAGTCTTTACTTAATCTATTAAATGACATCCTTGATCTTTCAAAGGTTGAGGCAGGCAAATTGACCATTAAAAACTCCCTCTTTGATTTACATAGCCTAATACAAAATATTGAGGCCCTATTTGAAGTCAGTGCTAAAAAAAAGAATTTAGACTTTCAAGTAAAAATATCGTCTGAAGTACCAAGATATATTTTTGCTGATGCCTTGAGGCTTAAACAAATATTTATCAATTTGATTTCTAATGCCTTAAAATTTACTGAAGAAGGTTATGTTAAAGTAGAGTTATTTGTAGAAACAAGTAGATATAAAAACCTTATCATCACAGTTGAAGATACTGGTATTGGCATAAGCAAAGACAAACTAGAACAAATCTTTGAAGCCTTTGTTCAGGTAGATTTATCAACTACCAAAAGATGGGGAGGGGCCGGATTAGGACTTTCTATTTGTAAAGGTCTTGTTGATTTAATGAGTGGGACAATCAAAGTTACAAGTGAGTTAAACAAGGGCAGTAAGTTTTATGTTTCTATACCTCTAATTCACCAATCTTCATATCCCAAAGAAACCAAATTTAAATTACAAACTGATTTTGATGATGAAGTATATTTTAAAACATCAAATCAACTTAAAATATTAATAGTTGATGATAATGAGATTAATCATCTCATTGCAAATCGTATGCTTACCAAAAAGGGGCATATAGTAACATCAGTATATAATGGTATTGAGGCAATTGAATCAATCAAAAAAAATAAGTATGACCTTGTATTTATGGATGTTAATATGCCTGAAATGGATGGACTTGAAGCAACTTTAAGGATAAGGGAAATTGAGATGGCCTCTTCAAGCCCTCAAGTCCCTATTATTGCAATGACCGCATATGCTAAGGCAGAAGACAAGGTAAGATGTCTTAAAACAGGCATGAATGACTACATTTCTAAACCTATTAATGTAAAGGAATTAGATTTAATATTGAGTAAATATTAATTACTTTGAAACTCTGCATTCACAGCAACATTATCAGTTAAGGTAAAGCTACATGGATTTGTGGTAGTACATGAATTTATCCCTTTCCATTGAACAAAGGAAGACCCTGTTGAGGGTATGGCATAAAGGGTAATACTTGAACCTCCAATAATTTGTCCACTACAAGTAGCTCCACAACTTATACCACCAAGTGAAGAATAGATTGCACCTGAACCATTGCCAGATTTACTGACATTGAGATTGTATAAAACGCCTGTGCTTGTTGCAAGGAGTGATATGGTTGAGGAAACTGGTAGTGTTGATGATTTAATCACTATGCTTGCCTTCTCGTCTCCTGCAACCCCAGAAGTAAAAGATACTTCAATCCTACAGACATCATTTGGTTGTAATGTTACACCACTACAAAAGTCATTGTTTATGGTAAATTGACTTGAACCAGACTTGCTCACATGGGATATGGTAAGAGGTGTATTACTCTTGTTTATTACATTAAAAGGTTGGCTGACCTTTTTGTTTGCAGTAACTTGCCCAAGATTGATAAATGGTGGGATAGTTACAATATAGTTATTATATGCCCTGATGCCAGAACCATTAAACCCAGCGGCTATAAATATCTGATTACGATAAAGGACAGAGTTTAAAGAGATATTATTTCCTGTATAAAGTTGTTCCCAAAAGATACCATCACCAGAGAGCATCACTACACCACCTTGACCAACTGCAAAGAATGCAAAATCTCCAAAACTGACTGCCCTTAGATTACCCCCTGTCCTTGAATTTTGCTGAACCCATGTGACTCCATCAAGAGATCTAAGTATGACACCACTATCACCTACAGCTATAAAAATGCCATTTCCAAAGCTTACTGACTTAAGATTTACTGAAGTAGGGCTTTGGCATTGAGACCAATTTGTTCCATCAATCGATGCCAAGATTACACCACCATTACCAATAGCAACGAATATCCCATTTCCATAAGTGATTGAGTTAAGGATATTTGTAGTAGGTGATGTTATCTTTTCCCACTTGCCCATACCCTCTGACTTTAATATAGTGCCTTCGTCTCCAACTGCAATAAAAAGTGAACTCTTATTAATAACTCCATTTAAGTTTTTACTTGTAATTTTTAAGTCTTGTTGCCATTTAAAGCCATCATAAGAATAAATGATAGTCCCTGATAAACCTACTGCAACATACAAATCATTTCCATAGGCAGTGAATTTATAGGCAATTGCCTTGAGGTCTTCACCTGTCTTTGAATTGCTTGAATACCAATAAATACCATCAGAAGAAGTTCCGATAAAGCCGCCATCACCAACGGCAACAAAATTGCCTGTCTTGGTGCTATAGATTGTTGAATTAATATCACTTTCAACACCAAAAGAAACCCTGCTGAAGGATAAATAATTAGCACTTGCAGGTAAATCGTAAAAGATTGATATTATTAAAGAAATAATAAAAAGAATCTTCAAAACCACACCTCCATATTTTTTATTAATACCCAAAATCGGCGATAGAACTAAAAAACTTAATAAAATCAGCAAGTAAGATAGGAAGGGCTGGTGTGGAATTTTTATACGACACCTTATAAAAAAAGTTCCTAGGGTTTTGTCATAAGGCATTGCATTTTAATGAAATAAAGAAAATTAAATAAAATTTGTCGATTATAAAAAGCCTGAAACAGCCCTTCCTAAGCGCTATTTTAAGGCAAGGGTGTTTGTTTAGTCCTAACCCTAATTTTTTTAAAGCATAAGTATCAACTATAGCCATTTATTTTTTGCAAATAGATAGGCAATTAAGATTGTCAATATAGTTGTACTTCCAATGATAATAGCGAAGGAATAAGGGATATCTGAAAGTGGAAGTGGTATGTTCATCCCATAAATACTTGCAATTAGTGTTGGTATGCTTATTAAGATGGTCACAGATGTTAATATCTTGATGACTGTGTTTTGTGTGTTAGCTATCATATAAGAAAAGGTCTCCATCATTTGATAGAGTATGTTGTTGGCAATCTCTGTCATCTCCTTTGCCTGATTTATCTCTGCAATTACATCTTCAAGGAGTTCCCTGTCTTCAGGGAATTTATCAAATAGATTTATCCTTAATAGTTTTTGCATCATGATTTGATTTGATCTAAGTCCAACAGTAAAATAGACAAGGCTTTTCTGTAAAAAATATAGAGATATAAGGTCTTCATTCCTCATATGCTTTCTCACAGACCTTTCAGAGACCTCAATAGTTTCGTTTATCTTATGAAGGCACTCAAGATATTTATTAGCAGTAGCAAGCAGGATGTATAAAACAAACTCATTTTTCTTTTTCGTATTTATCCTATTAGCATAATTAAGGACTAATTTTTCAAGAACTTTGGTATTATAATTACAAATTGTGATTACATAATCCTCCATAATTACTATACCTAAAATCCTTGTCATATAAGGTTCTTCACTCATTATAGTATTTTTATGAGGTATATCAACTATCAAGAGTGTGGCATTGTCTATCTTGTCATATTTTGCATTCTCATCTTCATCACAGGAATAATTTATAAACTGATAGGGGACCTTAATTTCATTTATCAAATAGTTAATATCCTCTTCTGTAGGTGCAGTAACCTTTATCCAACAGCCCTTTTCCAGATTTTGGATATTGATTAAGCCCTCTTTGCTGTTTTTTATAAATTCAATCATTACTCTCCTTTTCTGATATAAATTGCTTATTATAGAGTTCGTTGTAAAGACCTCCTTTTTTAATCAATTCATCATGTGTCCCTGATTGCTCGATAATCCCGTTATTTATAACAAGTATTCTGTGGGCTATTTGAACTGTTGAAAGCCTATGGGCTATGACTATGGTTGTACGATTTTTCATAAAAGACTCAAGTGCCTGTTGCACCTTTTGCTCTGATTCCATATCAAGACTTGAGGTGGCTTCATCAAGAAGCAATATCTTGGGATTTTTTAAAATAGCCCTTGCCAAGGTAATCCTTTGTTTTTGTCCACCTGATAGCCTTGCACCGTGTTCGCCTATCATTGTATCATAACCCTTTGGCAGGGAAATTATAAATTCATGGGCGTTGGCAGATTTTGCTGCGTTTATCATCTCATCCATCGTTGCATCAGCCTTGCCAATCAATATATTTGCCTTGATGGTATCATCAAATAAGATTACATCTTGACTTACAACTCCTATTTCTTCACGCAAGGTTTGAAGATTAATCTCTCTTGTATCAATTTGGTCAATTAAAATCCTTCCATTTGTGGGATACCAAAAGGCACAGACTAAATCAACGATGGTGCTTTTACCTGCACCACTATAACCAACGAGTGCCACTATCTCACCCTTTTTGACTTGAAAGTTAATATTCTGTAAAACAAATTCATCTGTATCAGGATATTTAAAATAAACAGATTCAAAACTTATCTCCCCTTTGACCTTATGCATGATTCCCTCTGTCCTTTCGGTTTCAGACAATAAGACCTCTTTAATCTTTTCAAAGACAGTCCTTATCTGTTGAAAACCATTGTGAATCTTACTTAATCTCTTAAAGGGGGTGTAAACAAGTATGATAGCTACTACAAAAGATACAAGTGTGCTAATATCTATCGATTCAGTGATTATTAGACTACCGCCATAAATCAGTATCCCTGCAATCCCAACACCACCCAGTGCCTCTGTTAGAAATCTTGAACTTTCATCAACCCTAACTTCCTTCATGTTGTTTTTATAGTGAGCCTGTAGTGCCCTTTGAAATCTCTCTTTCATCTTTTCTTCGACGAGAAAGGATTTGATTACCTTAATGCCTTGTAAAGTCTCCTGAAGTTCAACGGTTACATCAGAGATTAATACCCTTGTCTTTGCACTTACCTTTTTCATAATCTTACCAATGTAGGCGATACTAAAAAGCATAAGTGGTATCACTATAAATGCAATAACTGCCAAATCCCATCTCCGATAAAAGGCAACCCCAAGTAATACAATAGCAGTACATCCTTCAACGACAAAGTCTTTAACGGTGCCAGCAAAGACATTTTGCATGAGTCCTACATCATTAAGCATTCTTGACATGATAGTGCCAGTAGGATTTTTACTGAAAAAAGACAAAGGCAGATTTACTAATTTACTATAAAGGGCATATCTGACATCTACGGCTATCTTTGCACCAACAGAGTTCATCAAATAGCTTGTCAAATAAACAAAAAGCCCTCTGAATAAAAAAAGCACCATCACGCCAATAGGGATTAAAAAAAGTAGGGTATGAGACCTTTTATCTAATAGTAAATCAAGGGCAGGTTTGACGCCCCAAGCAATAAGGCCATTGATACCTGAGAGGGCGGCGCTGAAACAAACAGCCATTACAAATAGCCACATAAAAGGCTTTGCAAGACAATACATTGCCCAGAGGTCCTCTTTAAAAGAGCCTCCTTTGTAACGAGTAAAGATATCAATTACCTTGTTGCTAAATTGATAATGTTGCTTTAGATTATCTTTCAGAAGTTGCCTTTCTTTTGAGAGATTTTTGCCTCTTGGCTATACAAGTTTATCTTAACCAGTAATATCTATAACCGAATCTATATCTCCACTGGTCGTCATAAAAAGGGTCGTAAAACCGAGGATAGAAATAAGGATATACCCTAACCTTATCCCATAAATAAATTTCCTCTATTTGAAAGTAAGGGAAGACATAGTTTAGCTCTTCAATCTTGCCATGTTTTAAACCCTTAAAGATGCCTGCAATGGTAACAAATCTACCCTTTTCAAATACAAGAGGGTCAAGATAGCCATATTGTCGTGGGTAAAGCGCCCTCACCCTTTTGCTTGGATAACTACTATTTCTTGGGATACCATAATCATCAACTAAAATATATACAGCCTCAATCAAAGAGCCCTCTTCAATAAGCCTTGTTTCAGCAATCTTTGCACCAAACACAAAGAGTCTATTCTCAAAGGGGATTGGATTATCTCTAAGTTCTTCAAAGGGGAGATTAAGCCTTGATTGCCTCATCAAATCGGGATGTATTATAGTTGGGGCGCATGACATCAGAGATGCAAAAATTGTGAAGATTATAATACTTATGAAACTTAACTTAATCATATGAATACCTCCTCTTCTTTATTTTAAATTAAGCAGATCTAAAGAGAGTAGAAGTTTTTTTATTACACTCTATGACACATCTTGTTACATAATGGAAGGATTAATCTCCAATGACTTATTAAAACCCAAAAATAGCGATAGGAAGGGCTGTTTCGGAATTTTTATAATCGACGATTTCATTTTTAATTTTGCTTTATTCTTTATAATGCAATGCCTTTTGCTAAAGTTTCTCAAGATTTCTTTTATAAGGCGTCGTATAAAAATTCCTCACCAACCTTCCTATTCTGTGTTAAGTTCTCAGTTCTATCCCTGATTTTGGGTTAAAAGATTATATCACAAAAGAAGCTATTACTGGTGTATGGTCTGATGGCGTAGGTGTTCTTCTTTTTCTTGGCCAGATGTCAATGGAGGCATCTTTTAGATATCCTTCAAAAGACTTGCTACAAAAGATATAATCAATCCTCATCCCTTCATCTTTCCATATGGCACCAGCAGTGTAATCCCACCAACTAAATTTTTTCTCTTTTGGATGTATGAGTCTAAAAGTGTCAATGAACCCATTTTCAATCAACCTATCTAAATATGCCCTCTCTTCAGCCATTGTGCCTATAACATCATTGAGTATCACAGTGTCATAAACATCCATATCCTTGTGGGCAATATTAAAATCGCCTGCAAGGATTACCTTGCCCTGTCTTTGACCGATGAATTTTATGAATGCATCATACCATCTCAGTTTATAGTGATATTTATCCATTCCCCTTGCATCACCATGAGGTGCATAGACAGAATAAATCTCTATATCATCAATGGCAATGCCAATAAGTCTTTTTTGTTCATTGAGTATTTCGTCATCAAATTTATTAATTGTTTTATGAGGTAATTTTTTCGAGCATATTGCCACACCGTTATAGGCTTTTTGTCCAAGTATGGTGCATTGATAACCAAGCCTACCAAGTTCTTCCTTAGGGAAATTATCATCAAGAGTTTTTGTCTCTTGAAGGCAAAGAATATCAATATCAACCCTTTGAAGCCATTCTTGCAATAAATTTAGTCTTGCCCTTATAGAATTAACATTATATGTGGCTACTAACATCTTTTAATTCTCCTTCTTAATTTAATTTTTAAATTATAACAGGCAAGGCAAATAATTGAAAAAAATAGTTGAAACTATTTGT
>DUZI01000010.1 GCA_013349595.1 Nitrospirota bacterium | reverse complement strand
TTAGTAAAATCAGCAAGTAAGATAGGAAGGGCTGGTGAAGGATTTTTATACGACACCTTATAAAAAAAAGTTCCTTGGGCTTTGTCGTAAGGCATTGCATTATAATGAATAAAGCAAAATTAAATAAAATCTGTCGATTATAAAAATCCTGAAACAGCCCTTCTTATCGCTATTTTTGGGTCATATAAATTATTACTGCGTGTTCATCACAGTCAGGAAATTTAGGGCATCTCAGACAATCCCCCCAGATTTTTTGTGGGAGTTTCTTTTTTGCTATTTCTCGAAAGTTTAATTTCTTAAAAAAGTCAGTTTGGTATGTGAGGGCAAAGACTTTTTTTATACCAAGTTCCTTTGCCTCTTTTAAACATATATTCACAAGTTTTTTCCCTATACCCTTCTTTTTGTGTTCTTCTTTGACTGCAAGAGACCTAATCTCTGCTAAGTCTTCCCATAAAATCCTTAAGGCACAAACGCCAATAACATGCCCCTTTTCTTCGCATACATAAAAATCCCTCAAGTTTTCGTATATATCATTTAATGCCCTCGGAAGCATCTGTTCTTTTTTGGCATTTAGATTTATTAACTCTTGGATTATTTTTGCGTCTGCTATCTTAGCCTTTCTTATTCTCAAAATATTTATATCCTTTCAAAATAAGTTTTTTATTAACCTCAAGGGAATCCCTTCTGTGTAAAGGTGTTCTTATCATTAAAGCCTTGTAAATGGTTTTTAAATCTACAATGGCAGTTGCAGCAACTAAGGCACCAAGCATTACCATATTTGCACCCCTTTGTGAGCCTTCTTGAAAAGCTATTTGAGAGGCTGGCACATTGCTAAAATTGCATCTACAATCAACCTCTGTATTTATTAGGGTAGAATCATAAAACAACAAACCTCCTTCATTGAGCTTGTTTATAAATTTATTAATTGCCCAATTATTCATGGCAATAAGCATATCAACCTTTTCTGTAATAGGTGAGCCAATCATCTCATCAGAGATAATAATTGTGCACTTTGTAAATCCACCAATCTTTTCTACCCCATAAGAAGGAAAGGAGGTAACCTCTTTGCCTTCTAAAATGGCAGAGTAGCATAAAAGGTCACCAATGAATAAAACACCTTGTCCCCCAGAACCAGCAATTAAAATTGCTCTTTCCATGTATCTTTAAAAACCCCTAAAGGAAATGTTTTAGTCATATGATTTTGTATCCATTTTAATGAATCAATTGGGTCAAGATTCCAATCAGTAGGGCAGGGTGATAAGATTTCAACAAAGGAAAAACCTTTTTGATGAATCTGATACCATAAGGCTCTTTCAATATAATTAGCTGTAATTTTAAGATTTTTTAGGGAATCAACAGATGTCCTCACCACATAACTGCTACCATCAATAGATGCTATTAACTCTGCCATCTTAAGGGGATTACCTGAGGTTTTTACATCTCGTCCCATAGGAGTTGTCTTTGTTTTTTGCCCAATGAGAGTTGTTGGTGCCATCTGTCCACCTGTCATTCCATAGGTGGCATTATTGATGAAAAAAACTGTTATCATCTCTGCCCTTGCAGTGCAATGAATTATCTCACCGCAACCTATTGCAGCAAGGTCTCCGTCTCCTTGATAGGAAAATACTATTTTTTTAGGCAAGACTCTCTTTATTGCAGTAGCTACAGCAGGTGCCCTGCCATGAGCAGTCTCAATCATATCAATATTGAAATAATTGTAAGCAAAAACTGAACAACCTACTGGTGCTATTCCTATAGTTTTCTTCTGTATTTTTAATTTATCAATATTTTCAGCAATAAGTCTATGGATAAGACTATGTCCACAGCCAGGACAATAATGAAATGGGTTATCTTTTAGGGTTTTAGGTCTTGAGAAGATTTTTTCCATATTTTAAAAAAGTATAACATATTACCAAAAATCGGCGATAGAACTAAAAAGCTTAATAAAATCAGTAAGTAAGATGGGAAGGGCTGGTGTGGAATTTTTATACGACACCTCATAAAAAAAGTTCCTAGGGCTTTGTCATAAGGTATTGCATTAAATGAATAAAGCAAAATTAAATAAATTTGTCGATTATAAAAGCCTGAAACAGCCCTTCCTATAGCTATTTTAAGGATATTAACCCAAATACAGCGATAAGGATGGGGCTCTGAAATGAATAGCGATGTTTTGGCAACAGTTCTTTGCGACTGGAGCGTTAAACAGCCGCAAGTGTTTGAACCCGTAGGAACGGGGTCCCTAAAAGTCACAAGACTTTTAGGGGTGGTAGTTGAGTTTTGTGGCCGTAGCGAAAGGAGTATTAGAACTGTCAAAACGAACGAAAGAGACTTTTACTTATTGCTGGATCTCGATATTAACCTAAACCTATTTTTAAAAGTTATCTTTGATGTAGAATATTGTCAATTAATTTATTTTTCATGACAAAGAGGTTCCCAAATACAGTGATAAGGATGGGGCTCTGAAGTCAATAGCGATGTTTTGTCAACAGTTCTTTGCGACTGGAGCGTTAAACAGCCGCAAGTGTTTGAACCCGTAGGAACGGGGTCCCCAAAAAGTCACAAGACTTTTTGGGGTGGTAGTTGAGTTTTGTGGCCGTAGCGAAAGAAGCATTAGAACTGTCAAAACGAACGAAAGAGACTTATCCTTATCGATGGATCTCGGAGGTTATTAGATGGCAAGAGATACTGTGTTGATTGTTGATGATGAAGAGGGGATAAGGGAGAGCCTCTCAGGTATCCTTGAAGATGATGGCTATTCTGTCTTGACAGCCTCATCAGGAGAGGATGCCATTTCAAGACTTACTGAAATCCAGCCTGATATTATTTTTCTTGATATTTGGCTTACTGGTATTAGTGGGCTTGATACACTTTCAAAAATTAAGAACATTAACTCTGATATTCCAGTAATCATGATTTCTGGGCATGGCAATATTGAGATGGCAGTCAACGCCATCAAGATGGGTGCCTATGACTTCCTTGAAAAGCCCTTGTCTCTTGAAAAAGTATTGCTTGTTGCCAGTAGGGCTATAGAAAAGAAGAGGCTTAAGGAAGAAAATCGTAATCTGAAGGCTTTTATGAAGAATCAAAATATTCTAATAGGTAGTTCCTCAGTTATGCAAAAATTAAGAGAGCAGATAGAACTTGCAGGGCGAAGTAATGGTAGGGTATTAATACTTGGAGAGAGTGGTACAGGTAAAGAGATAGCAGCTCGCCTACTTCATGAAAAAGGAAATCGGTCTAATTTCCCCTTTGTAGAGGTTAATTGTGCAGCCATTCCTCAAGAATTGATTGAAAGTGAACTCTTTGGACATGAAAAAGGTGCATTCACAGGAGCCTCAGAGAGAAAGATTGGTAAGTTTGAATTAGCTGATAAAGGAACGCTTTTTCTTGATGAGATAGGAGACATGAGTTTACAGACACAAGCAAAGGTTTTAAGAGTTATAGAGACACAGTTTTTTCAAAGGGTAGGAGGGAGTAAAAATATTTCTGTAGATGTCAGGATAATCTCTGCAACTAATAAAAATTTGCAAGAAGATGTAAAAAATCAGAGATTCAGAGAGGATTTATACTTTAGGCTCAATGTCATACCGCTTCAATTACCTACTTTAAGAGAAAAGAGGGAAGATATACCTGAGCTTATAGAATATTTCGTTAATAAGTTTTCCATTGACAATGGTGTAAAGGCAAAGACCTTTTCAAAAGATTTAATAAAAATTTTTATGGAATATGATTGGCCTGGTAACATAAGGGAACTGAAAAATACTGTAGAGAGATTGCTGATAATGGTTCCACAAGAGGTTATAACCATAAGAGATGCAGAGAGGTTAGGGGTGTGTGAAAATAGCGTAAATGCAAGGGGGAATCAGTTTTTTAATTATAGCACCTTAAAGGAGGCAAAAGATGCCTTTGAGGCTGAATTTATAAAGAGGAAATTAAAAGAGCATAACTGGAATATATCAAGGACGGCAGATGCTATAGATGTTGAAAGGAGTAGTCTTCATAAAAAGATAAAGTCTCTAAACATTGTTGAAACAGAATAACTTATTAGATTTATTTTAGTCTTTCTTGACAATTATTATGCGTATCAATTTGAATTTATAATTGAAAAATTAGATAGAGGTGACTTTTTTTGGTTTTTAAAAATCTTTATATACCGCTTCATTTACATACTCAATATAGTCTTCTCGATGGTGCTATCAAGATTGATGATTTAATATCAAAGACCTTGGAGTTTAATCTCCCTGCAGTAGCAATTACAGATCACGGTAATATATTCGGTGCCGTTGAATTCTATAAAAAGGCAAAGGCAAAGGCGATAAAGCCAATCATAGGTTGTGAGGTTTATGTTGCACCAACAAGTAGATTAGAGAAGACTAAAATAAGCCTTGATGAAAATTCAGAGGAATATGCCTTTCACCTTATTTTGCTTGTCGAAGACTCTAAAGGCTATAAAAACTTATGCACCCTTATTAGTAGTTCGTATCTTGAAGGTTTTTATTATAAGCCTCGTGTAGATAAAGAATTATTAAAAAAACATAGCGAAGGTCTAATAGCACTATCAGCATGTATTAAAGGGGAGGTGCCTTATTACATTAGTATTAATCAATACAACAAGGCTAAGGAAATAGCAGAACAATATAGAGAAATCTTTGGAACAGATAATTTCTTTTTGGAGATTCAAGAAAATGGACTTGATGAACAAAGAGAGGTTAATAAAGGACTCCTTAGACTTTCAAGGGAGCTTGATATACCACTTGTGGCAACTAATGATTGCCACTATCTTAATAAAGAAGATGCCAAGGCTCATGAAATATTGCTTTGCTTACAAACAAAAAAATCCCTAAGGGACACCAAAAGGATGCGTTTTGGTTCTGACCAGTTTTATTTCAAATCACCCGAGCAGATGTTAGAGGATTTCAAAGAACTCCCAGAATCGATAACAAACACAGCCTTGATTGCGGAGAGGTGTAATTTTGAGTTTGATTGTAAAACAAACTATTTGCCCCTTTATAATCCACCTGATGGTTATACTTCTGATGGTTATCTTGAAGAACTTGCCTTGAAGGGACTTAATAAGAGATTTAAGGGACAGATACCCAACTCATACAGAGACCGATTGAATAGAGAGATGGATATGATAAGAAATATGGGCTTTTCTGCCTATTTCCTTATTGTGTGTGATTTTATTGATTATGCAAAGTCAAAGGGTATCCCTGTGGGCCCTGGAAGGGGCTCTGCAGCAGGTAGTCTTGTCGCTTACTCAATTGGGATTACTGAGATTGACCCTATTAAATATGGGCTACTTTTTGAAAGATTTTTAAACCCTGATAGGATAAGTATGCCAGACATTGACATTGATTTGTGCCAGGATAAACGACAAGAGGTCATCAACTATGTTTCTGAAAAATATGGACATGACAGGGTAGCCCAGATTATAACTTTTGGGGCAATGAAGGCAAAGGCAGCTATCAGGGATGTTGGGAGGGTGCTTGATATGCCCTATTCAGAAGTTGACAAGATTGCTAAGGCTATTCCTGCAATACTCCCTGCAAATGTTGCAAATCTCAAAGGACTATTAAGTGTTGATGAAAGGCTAAAATCACTTTATAATGAAAATGAAGATGTAAGGGAATTACTTGAAAATGCCATAAAATTAGAAGGGCTTTCACGCCATGCATCAAAACATGCTGCAGGCGTTGTGATTGCGCCAGAGCCTATCACGAATTATATGCCATTATATAAAAATCCTTCTGAAGATACCCCTGTAACTCATTTTGAGATGAAGTCAGTTGAGAATTTAGGTTTGCTAAAGTTTGACTTTTTAGGATTGGCAACCCTCACTATAATTAAAAAGACACTTGAGTATATAAAATCCCAAGGCAAGAAATTTAATCTTGATGAAATGCCCTTTGATGACAAAAAGACCTTTGACTTACTTGGTGCAGGTAACACAACAGCCATTTTTCAACTTGAATCAAGTGGTATGAGAGATATTCTTGTTAGGATGAACCCAAATGTTTTTGAAGACCTTATAGCACTTGTTGCACTTTATCGTCCTGGTCCGATGGCTTGGATTGATGACTTCATAAGGCGAAAGAAAGGCGAGATAACCTTTGATTATGAATTTGAAGAGTTAAGGGAAATATTACATGAAACTTATGGTATCACCATTTATCAAGAACAGGTCATGATGATAGCTAATAAGATTGCAGGTTTTTCAATGGGTCAGGCAGATATTCTCAGAAAGGCTATGGGGAAGAAAAAACCAGAAGAGATGGCAAAGCAGAAAGACACTTTTATAAATGGTGCAATGCAAAGAGGGATTGACAAAGAAAGGGCTAAGAAATTATTTGAAGACCTTGAACCCTTTGCACAATATGGATTTAATAAATCCCATTCTGCTGCCTATGCCTATCTTGCCTACCAAACGGCTTATCTAAAGGCACATTACCCTATAGAGTTTATGTCTGCTAACCTAACACTTGCTATGGGTGAGACAGATAAGATTGTAACACTTATTAATGATTGCAGGGCTATGTCAATAGAAATATTACCTCCAGACATAAATAAGAGTAACAGGGAATTTACCATTTCAGGTGAGGCAATTCGTTTTGGATTAGAGGCAGTTAAAGGGGTTGGTGCATCAGCTATTGAGGTCATTATTGAAGAGAGACAAAAGGGTATCTTCAAGGATTTAAAGGATTTTTTAAGAAGAATTGACTCCCGTAAGGTCAATAAAATGGTAACAGAAAACCTTGTAAAGGCTGGTGCCTTTGACTCATTATTTGACAATAAGAGTGATTCAAAGAATAGTCAAAAAACACTTCAAATCCTCTGCCAAATAAGGACAAAGGCATTTGAGTTATTATCTAGTAATAACGGTGCTTCATCTATACCATCTTTGTTTGGCGATATAGAGGTTGAAACAGCCAATACAAAGATATGGGATGAACAGACACTGCTCCAGAATGAAAATGATGCCCTTGGTTTTTATGTTTCAGGACATCCCATGTTAAATCACAGAAAAGCCCTCAATAATGAAGGTGTAAGGCTTATTAAGGAGATACAGGATTTTGATGACCGCTTTGAAACAACTATCTCTGGTATAGTTACAGATGTCAGACACAAGGTCAACTCAAAAGGCCAGACCACATATATTACATTAGAGGATGAGACGGGTTCTTGCGACTGTCTCTTGTTTAATGGGGCTCAGAAAAAGACCTTACAGATACCAGAAATTGCTAACAAGATAATAGTAAAAGGACAGGTGCTCAGATCAGAAAAGGCTTCAAGGATGATGATTAGAGAAATATCAAACATATTTGATGACATGCAAAGCCATGAAAAAAAGTATTATCTTGATTACACTATCTCATCGCCTTCAAGTTTAGATGAGCTATCAAAGATAAGGGAATTACTTATAGAATCAGATAGTCTCAAAGATTGTTTTACCCTAAGGCTCCATTTGCCAGAATACTGTGTAAGTATTAAAAGTTGCCTCAAACCCTGTGAAAACATTGAACAGGAGATTCAAAAGATTTGTGACAATAGGGCTATATTATCAATACAATAAAAGGAGGATAAATGGCTTACTATTTAGACTTTGAAAAACCACTTGAAGAAATAGAATCAAAGATTGAAGAGTTAAAAAAGATAGGAGAAGACTTTGATATTTCCCCAGAGATAAAGAGACTTGAGAAAAAAGTCAAGGAATTAAGAACAGAAATATACTCTAATATCACACCTTGGCAAAGAACACAAATAGCGCGCCATCCAGAAAGACCTTACACACTTGATTATATAAATTACATAACAAATGATTTCGTTGAACTCCACGGCGATAGGAGATATGGCGATGACCCATCAATAGTAGGGGGTATTGGTAAGATTAATAACAAATCCTTTATGATTATTGGTCATCAAAAGGGTAGGGGGCTTAAAGAAAGGATTAGTAGAAATTTTGGACAACCAAACCCAGAAGGTTATAGAAAGGCACTAAGACTTATGAAATTAGCGGAAAGATTTAAATTGCCTATTATAACAATGATTGATACCCCTGGTGCCTATCCTGGTATTGGAGCTGAAGAGAGGGGGCAGGCCGAGACAATCGCAACAAATTTAATGGAAATGTCAAGGCTAAAGACTATAATTATATCAATAGTCATTGGAGAAGGTGGTAGTGGTGGTGCCCTCGCATTAAGCGTGGCAGATAGGCTTTATATGTTAGAAAATTCTGTATATTCAGTTATTTCACCTGAAGGTTGTGCAGCAATACTTTGGAAAAAAACAACTGATTTAACAACAGATGATTTTAACAAAGCCGCCGAATCACTCAAACTTACGGCAAAAGATTTAAAGTCATTCAAAATAATTGATGACATAATACCAGAACCTATAGGGGGTGCCCATAAGGACCCAGAAGCAATGTCGAGAAGGATTAATGAATACATCTTAAAAACCACAGAAATATTAAAGACAAAAATTATGGATAAGCTCATTGATGAGAGATATAAAAAACTTAGAAAGATTGGAGCTTATGAGGAATAACATTTTGAAAAAAAAGCATTTTATTTTAATTTTTATTTTTTTGTTTTTTTCAAGCCTAGCATTTGCAATGCCCTATGAAGCAAACACTTACATACCTCAAGGACATTTCAAAGAGAAAGACAAAAATCCCCTTCTAACTAAATTATCTAACAAGATAAAACCTTCCAAATCAGAAACTATTACTCTACCAAAACTTGGCAATGAAAGGCTTATTTTAGAAGGCAATACTAAAAAGGGAAGAAAAAAGGCGTTACAGGTTTCAATACATAGAGATATTGAAATCTCTCAAGGAGGTAAATGGCAATTAATCAAACAACAAGATGATAAATACTTTTGGCGTATGGCAGTTCAATCTTCAGATGCAAGTTTCATAAGGGCACACCTGTTAATAGATGAAGGTGAAAAGGTTGAGATTTTTATTTACGACAAAGAGGGTAATTCAGTAGAACAAGTTGAAAGACACATCATTAATTATGATGATGGCTTTTGGAGCCCTGTTGTCCAAGGAGATATGATTATCATAGAGATTGTAAAGATACAGGACAGCAATAAGCCTCTAGTCAAAATCGACAAAATTAGTCATGGCTATAGAGATATTATTACAGGAAGGTTAAGTGATATAAATCTTATTAATGCAAAAATCTTTAAAGAAGATAGCTGTTATAAAGATGTCAATTGTTATAAAGATTGGGATGTTAGCAAGACAGGTGTGGCAAGAATTTATTTTGAAAAACAAAGATCTGGTTATTTATGCACAGGGTCTTTGTTAAATGACCAGAATCAAAGTGGTAGGGCTTGGTTTCTTACTGCTAATCATTGTATCAGTGATAACATTGTTGCAAGGACACTTATTGCCTATTTTCATTACAGGACAGATAGTTGTAATGGAAGGGTTCCGAGCCTTAACAGTCTTGAAAAGACAATAGGTTCAAGATTCATTATAGGTTCTGAGTTAAGCGATTTCACCCTTTTAGAGTTATCTGAAAGTCCGCCAAGTAATGTTGCTTACCTGGGTTGGAGTACATACGATATCTATTCTGGGGCTAATGTTTATGGGATTCATCATCCTGATGGTAGTTATCAAAGGATTTCCTTTGGAAATGGATATTATTCATCGTCTAACTATTGGAATGTAAAGTGGTTTTTAGGTTCTACAGAAGGTGGCTCATCAGGCAGTCCTCTATTTGACACAAACAAAAGGATTGTGGGACAACTTGAAGGTGGTAATGCCAGTTGTGAATACATGGAAGGAGAGGATAAATATGGCAAATTTTCAGTATCTTGGAATCTGGGACTAAAACAATACCTTTCAAGGACTGAAAACACAAAGATGCCTGTTTATCGTTTCTATAACACAAAGGCAGGTGGGCATTTCTTTACCATTTCACCTGCCGAAAGAGACAATGTTATTGCTAACTATCCCCAGTTTACTTATGAAGGTATAGGTTTTTTTGGATATCCTCAAGCATATAGCGGATTGACACCTGTTTATCGTTTCTATAACACAAAGGCAGGTGGGCATTTCTTTACCATTTCACCTACTGAACGAGACAATGTGATTGCTAACTATCCTCAGTTTACCTACGAAGGTATAGCCTTTTATGCAAGTTCAACTGGTGGTGTTTCTTTGACACCCGTATATAGGTTTTATAACACAAAGGCAGGTGGGCATTTCTTTACAATCTATACCTCTGAAAGAGATTATGTTATAGCCAATTTTCCTTACTTTACCTTTGAAGGAATTGGATTTTACGCCTTTGGAAATTGATTTAAAAATTCCATTTCATAGCTGTAATTTTTTTTTAAAAATATATAATATGTGTTGTCTATAGTAAAATTGTTTTTATAAAATCAGAGGGCAACAGATGATTCAAAAGATTGAATGGTCAAAAAAATTCTTAACAGGCAATAGAGAGGTTGATTTACAACATCAATATTTTGTTGAACTCATCAATAGGATTATCTGGGAAATCTTGGAACAAAAAGATGACATTTATCATAGTTTGCTCATGGAAGAACTTGTTATGTATGCAGATTTTCATTTTAAAAGCGAAGAGAATATTTTGTATAAGCTTGGCTATTGTAATCTTGAAAAACATAAAAAACTGCATAGGGATTTGATTGATGAACTATCTGCAAGGATTATAAATGTCAAGACTATGTCAAATACAACTATTAAATTAATAGATTTCCTCGTTCAGTGGTTTGTCAATCATACAATTACTGTTGACATTATTAGTTTTGAGAGTTTTAATAAAGGTAAATAGAATTTTTAAAGAACAAATAGATACTTGTCTATCATTGATGTTCTTTTAGAACTTTTCCAGCACTTGTCAAGAGGATTGTGTCTGCCCCAAATCGTCGATAGAACTAAAAAGCTTAATAAGATCAGCAAGTAAGATAGGAAGGGCTTGTGAAGGATTTTTATACGACACCTTTCTGTATTTATCCTGTTCCAAAAATGGGGGGCATATCATTAGGAAATTTTTTGATAATGACTATTCTGGGGTAATAACAATTAATTGTTTTTTATAACTACTTTTCTTTGATCATTTTTTTTTGCTAAAATTGTTGAAACCAAAAATTATCTTAGGAGGATACTTTGATGCTTCAGAATATTAAAGTACGTACTAAACTCGCCTTACTAACAGCTATATCACTCTTATCACTTGTATCTACAATAGTTGTTTTTTATTTTACTTTACAGGATGTGAAGGATTTAGACATTAGCAGTATTGTCACATTACCAATAATAATATCTTTTATTTTCTTTTTGGTTATTGCATTTTTGGGATGGCTTATTGCGAAATCGATATCTGATCCTCTTCAAAGGGTTGCTGATAATATTGACAAGATTGCAAATGGCGATTTGACAATTGTAATTGACCATCAAGGAAAAGATGAAGTGGCCTACTTAATTGACAGGATTAACTTTATGGTTAGGTCTTTTAAGTCAACTGTTGCATTAATGGGTGAAACTATTTCAGATGTAGCATCTTCAGTTGCAGTGGTTCAACAGAGTTCTGTAAAAACCACAGAGGGTGCCAAGAGTCAATCTTTACAGGCTGTACAAATTGCTACTGCAGCTGAGGAGATGAGTCAGACTATAACAGATATTGCAAGAAATGCCTCGGTTGCCACAGAGTCAGCTAAGAGTGCCATGGATATGGCATATAAAGGTAAAGAGGTATCTGATGGTGCGGTAACAACTGTAAATAGGGTATATACATCAACACTTGAACTCTCCCAGATGGTAGAAAGCCTAAATAAGAGTGCCTCAGAGATTGGTGAGATTGTTACAGTTATCAAAGATATTGCTGACCAAACCAATCTGCTTGCACTCAACGCAGCCATTGAGGCAGCAAGAGCAGGAGAACAGGGCAGGGGATTTGCTGTAGTTGCTGATGAGGTAAGAAAGCTTGCTGAAAGAACTATAAGGGCAACATCAGAGATTACTGTAAAGATAAATACTGTTCAGAGTGAATCTATAAAAACTACTAAATCTATGGAAGAGGCTTCAAAGGAGGTTGCAACGGCAACAGATTTTATAAAACAGGTAGGTGATTCTTTAGGACACATTGTTGAGACGGTCAAACGCGTTACTGGTGAGATTACTCATATTGCCACTGCAGTTGATGAACAAGCAATTGCATCAGAAGAGGTTACTAAAAATATTGAAAAAACATCCAATATTGCTCGTGATATGGAGACCATGGCTCAAGATGTGATGAATCAGATTGATAAACTTTATGGTGTAACAGAGGCTCTCAAGATAACCTCTGCAGGTTTTAGGATATCTGGATCTCAAAAGGCTATATTGGCTGGTGATGAATTTGTAAAATGGAGCGATGTTTTTAAAGTAAATATAAGCAAGATTGATGAACAACACAAGGAGCTTTTTAAATTAGTAAATGGTCTATATGAGGCATGGAAAAATAATAAACCAAAGGATGTGGTAGGAAATCTTTTGAATGGGCTTATCAATTATACAGCAACTCATTTTAAGACCGAAGAGGATTACTTCCAACAATATGGCTATCCTGAGACCTCTACTCATATTGAAGCACACAAGGCTCTTGTAAAACAGGCATTGGAATTAAAGGACAAGTTTGAAAGGGGAGAGCTGAAATTAAACATAGAGATTATGAACTTCCTTAAAAACTGGTTAAATAATCATATTTTAAGGGCTGATAAGAGATATTCAAGCTATCTAAACAGTAAGGGTGTTGTTTAATCTTCTACTAAAGGTCAACAATATAATAAAAAAATTATATGCTTTTAAAGAGATTCTTGTTTTTCTTTTTTCTATCATACTCTTTGATTGTGAACTCAAGTTATGCACAAGATATGACCATTACCAAGATGAGGCTTGCCCTCCAATGGCTTCCACAGGCTCAATTTGCAGGCTATTATGTGGCACTTGAAAAGGGGTTTTATAGGAAAGAGGGCATTGATCTTGAGATTATTAATGGTGGGCCTGATATATCACCTTCACAATATCTAAAAGATAACAAGGCAGATTTTGCAACAATGTGGCTTTCAACGGCCATTCAAAAGAGGGCAGAAGGGCTAAAGATTGTCAATATTGCACAGATGATTCAACGCTCTTCCCTTATGTTAGTTACAAAAAAGAGTAGCTTAATCAAGAAACCAGAGGATTTTCATAATAAGAAAGTAAGTATCTTTGATGGAGACTTTGCAATTCAACCAAAGGCATTATTTAAGGCATTAAATATAAGACCTCGCATAATACCACAGTCATCTTCTCCAAATTTATTTCTCAGAGATGGTGTAGATGGGGTCTCTGCAATGTGGTATAACGAATATCATGCCTTAGTAAGTGCAGGTATAAATGAAGATGAACTGACAAGTTTTTTCTATAGTGATTACAATCTCAATTTCCCTGAAGATGGTATTTATGTTACTGAGGAAGTATATAAAAAAAACCCTTTAAAGGTCTGTTCTTTTATAAAGGCAAGTATAGAAGGCTGGTATTATGCCTTTACAAGACCTGATGAAGCAGGTTTTAAAACACATGTTGAAGGCAGGTGTCCCTGCGAACAAGGTTCGTCAAAACTGGATGCTTTCAAGGATAAAAGACTTAATGACAGATAGTTCTGGAACTGACATAGGCATCCTTTCAGAAAATAGCTATGAAACGGTTGTAAGGGAATTGTATAACTCAAATTTGATTAAAAAAAAGCCTCTTTTTAAAGAATTTTATAAACCATGCCAATAAAAAGAGGCATTGCCACAAAATTAATCCTGTCTTTCTCAATTAGCAGTGTAATTATATTTTCAATCATAATGCTTACCAATTATTTTTATTCAAGAGACAAGATTGAAGAACATATTAAAAATGAGGTCTTAGGGGTAGTTTCAACTTCGGTGTATAAGGTTGAATCTGTTCTTAATGCAGTTGAAAAGATACCTGAAAATCTTGCTTATTTTATAGAAAGTGGTTCCTATTCAGAGGTAGAGATTAAAAAGATGCTCTTAGAAACGCTTAAGAAAAACACAGATATCTTTGGAATTTCTGTGGCTTTTGAACCCTATCAATTCAAAAAAGACAGATATTATGCAGGTTTTTATTCTTTTAGAAAAAATAAGGAATTAGTTATTAAACCCTTTGGTGCTGATGATGACAGATATTTTTATCAAGATTGGTATCAGATACCAAGGGAACTTCAATCATCCATCTGGAGTGAGCCCTATTATGAAGAAAATACACTTATGTCAACCTATTCTGTGCCTATTTATAAAAATGTTGCAGGCAATAGGGTATTTATAGGTATTATTGCAGTAGATTTATCATTAGAGTGGCTTTCTGAAACAGTTCAATCAGTAAAGGTCTTAAAGACTGGTTATGGTATGTTAATTTCGCAAAATGGGACTATCATCACCCATCCAAATAAGAAATACATAATGAATGAGACATTTTTTACCATCGCCGAGGAAAATAAAGATGAAGAGATGAGAAAAGTTGGTAGAGAGATATTGAAAAAAGAAAAGGGTTTTTTCATGGACAAAAAACTCTTTGACTTAAATGTCCATCTTATTTATGCAAATATACCTTCTAATGACTGGAAGATACTACTACTTTTTCCTGTCAGTGAAATCATGGAAGATATCAGAAATCTCAATCTCATGGTAGCTATGCTTGGTCTGGCTGGTATAGTTACTCTATCCCTTGTATCAATCTTCATATCAAAGAGTATTACAAGACCATTGACCATCCTATCAAAAGCCACTGAGGAGATAGGTAGGGGTAATCTTGATGTTGATATACCAAAGATAGAAAGCAAGGACGAGGTGGCAGGGCTTGCTGATTCTTTTTCATCAATGAAAATCTCCCTTAAAGATTATATAGCCAAACTAACGACTGCAACTGCAGAAAGAGAGAGGATTGAGAGTGAATTAAGGATTGCCCATGATATACAGATGAATATATTGCCAAAGACCTTTCCACCTTTTCCTGATAGAAAAGAGTTTGACATCTTTGCCTTACTTAAACCAGCTAGAGAGGTTGGGGGAGACTTTTATGATTTCTTTCTCCTTGATGATGATAGGGTCTTTTTCCTTGTTGCTGATGTATCAGGTAAGGGTGTTCCTGCAGCACTTTTTATGTCTATTACAAAGACCTTTTTTAAGTTGCGCGCAATGGGTTCCTTTTTGCCTCATGAATTGTTAAAAATCGTAAATGATGAACTGGCAGACAGTAATGATTCCGCAATGTTTGTTACAGTCTTTTGTGGTATCTTAAACTTCAAGATTGGTGAACTCTTTTACGCTAACGGTGGGCACCCACCTCCTGTATTGCTAAGACACGATGGTGCTATTTCTTTTATTGACATGCCTGATGGATTGATTGTAGGGATACTAAAAGAATGTAATTTTGAGTCTTATCGTATTATGCTTGAAAGAGGAGATAAATTGATTGCATACACCGATGGGGTAACAGAGGCAATGAATGGAAAGAATGAACTATTTGGTAATGATAGATTGTTAAATGTAGTTCAAAGAATATCAAATAGAGATATTCAAACTACCTGTAATGC
>DUZI01000009.1 GCA_013349595.1 Nitrospirota bacterium | reverse complement strand
TTGTCATAAGGCATTGTTTTAAATGTATAAATCAAAATTATAAATAAAACTTGTCGATTATAAAAATCCTGAAACAGCCCTTAGTAAGCGCTATTTTAAGGTTTCTTCCCAAAATCAGCGATATAACTGAAAACTTATCAAAATCAAGCAGGAAGGGCTGGTGAAGGATTTTTATACGACACCTTATAAAAAAAGTTCCTAAGGGGGGCTTTGTCATAAGGCATTGTTTTAAAAGAATAAATCAAAATTATAAATAAAACTTGTCGATTATAAAAATCCTGAAACAGCCCTTCCTAAGCGCTATTTTAAAGTTATAAAAGAAATCTTGAGAAACTTTGGCAAAAGGCATTACATTATAGAGAATAAAGCAAAATTAAAATGAAATCGTCGATTATAAAAATTCCGAAACAGCCCTTCCTAAGCGCTACTTTTAGGAGATTTAATAATCTTTGACATTTCAGATAGAGATTGCGACAGTAAGATGTGATAGAGAATGGATAAAAATATTTGGATGTTAAAGTTTGAAAATTAACCTTACTCATTGTGCAGTTTCTTTCATCTTTGGGGCTTGCTTATCAAGGATATTACCTTATCTCCCTATTACAATACTCTTACTTGCCCTAATTTCATCAGTTCTATATAAGAGGTTTTTAAAAGGTTCAATAGTAATTGCTTTTTTATTTGCACTCCTTGGTTTTTTATACTCATTACCTCATGAAGATATAGACATCGAAGCCCTTTTGAATAAAAAGATAGTTCTGACCTTTCACACTGACTCTTACAATCAAGATAAAATCTTATATCGTAATGTTAAGATTCACGAGCTTTATGAATACGAAAGCAAAAGAAAAATTAATATAAACAAGGTCAATGTCTTTTCAAAGGTAAATTTGCAGGCTTTTGTCCTTTACAAGGCAGTTGGTATTGTCTCAAATGACTCCTTTTATTTAAATCCAAATTCCTATCAAGATAATTTAGTGATAAACCTAAATGAGATTTATATAATTGGTGACTACTCGCCATCTTTTGTCGATAAAATGAGAAGCAAGGTCAATGATTATTTCAATAGCAATTTTTCAAAAGAGGTATCTGCATTTTTAAAATCTATAGTCACAGGTGACAGAGATGATCTTGGAAAAGACTTAAAAAATGCCTTTTCAAAGACAGGTCTTTCTCATATTCTTAGCATTTCAGGGGCACACTTTGGCCTCCTAATGTTTATAGTCTTTAAATTAATAAGTCTTATAATCTCTCTGCTACCAGAGAGATTTTTAGTCAAAATGACCTTACATATTAGGCCATCACAGGTATCTGCAATCCTAACAGCACCAGTTGTAATATTCTACTTAACCCTCTCATCAATGAATTATCCTGCTATAAGGGCATTTATAATGATAACCTTATTTTTGCTTTCACTCTTGATCGATAGGCGAAGATACATGGCTCAATCAATAACACTTGCAGGATTTATCATAATCTTAATCTTTCCTGATTCATTTACCGATTTATCCTTTCAACTCTCTTTTCTATCGGTATTAAGCATCTATTTAGGTATGACCCTGTGTGAATGTCTTATGAATGAGACAAAAAAAGAAATTTCACTAAAAGAAAAAATCCTAAAACCAGTCAGAGACTTATTAGTAGTAACCATATCTGCAACAATTGGCACTGGGGTATTGACTGCCTATTATTTTAATTACTTTTCTATCATATCACCTCTATCGAATCTGTTTGTAACACCCTTTATAGGCTTTGTCATATTGCCATTAGCAATTTTATCAGCCCTATTTAATCTACTTACTGATGGGGTTATATTTACAACCCTCCTTTCAGGTGCTACAGAAATAATGCTAATGACCGTTAAGTATCTATCAGGATTTACTTATTCAGATATGGCTGTAGCCTCTTTTCCGAGGATATTTTTATTTCTTAGTATTATCTCTATCTTAATTGCATCGGTCATTACGGCAAGTAAATTTAATATGCTCACTAAAAAAGATTCCCTAATCATTTTGCTATTAGTCACATTTCCAATTATTTTAATAATATCTTTCAAGTTATTTCACAAAATAGATGGTGAACTGATAGTCACCTTCGTTGATGTGGGTCAAGGTGATTCTATAGTTGTTGAATTGCCTGATAGAAAGATAATTGTCATTGATACAGGCAAAAATAGCTTGATAACATCAAGATTTTTAAGATATAGAGGGATAAGACAAATAGATGCCCTTGTTATATCGCACCCCCAAAGAGACCATGTAGGCGGGATTAGCAGGTTAGTAAGTGATTTTAAAATAAAGGAGATTTGGGATAATGGCTTTGTCAGTTACGCTGAAGGACTTATATCTGGCATTTATCATCGTTCACTTCAAAGGGGTGATAAGACAGCAGGCATTGGCTACAATATTTTAGTGGTTCATCCTTACAGGGACTACAAGCCAGATAAAAATATCGAAAATAACCTCAGCCTTGTTATCAAGATTGAGACTATTAAAAACTCATATCTATTCACAGGCGATATTGAGATTGAGGCAATAGATGACATTACACATCTTAGAGATAGGCTAAAAAGCACAGTTTTAAAGTTTCCTCATCATGGCAGCAAAACATCAGTTTCTACGCAATTTCTTGAACTTGTATCACCTAAAATAGTAATAATCTCTGTAGGTAGAAATAATCCATATAATCTTCCCCACAAAGAAACCTTATCTGCCCTTGATTCTGTAATGCTTTATAGAACTGATCTTATGGGGGCAATCAGGATTAAAGAGAATAAAAAAGGAGAACTATCGGTCATGACTGCAAGGGATTTTCGATTTAAAAAGACAGTCTTATTTGCTGAAGAATTATCTAATCTTAAGAATCTCTTTAATGTATGGCATTGAAAGGCTAACTTTGTATAAAATAGAGGCTTAACAGAAGAACAAGATTAAGCGTTAAGAAGTTAAAGACTAAAAAACGAATTTATAGCACCTCCTCTGTGCAATAACTGAATGGGAGGGTTTATTTAACTCAATATCCCAAAATCAGCGATAGAACTTAAAACTTAATAAAATCAAGCAGGAAGGGTTGGTGAAAAATTTTATACGACACCTTATAAAAGAAATCTTGAGAAACTTTAGCAAGAGGCATTGCATTATAAAGAATAGAGCAAAATTAAAATGAAATCGTCGATTATAAAAATTCCGAAACAGCCTTCCTTTTGGGTCAATATAAATGTTAAAGAAAAATTTAAAAAAAATATCTACATTACTTAATTTAACAATCGTTTTTTTAGTGATAGTTGTGATTATGTTATGGACAAATGATGTCATAGTTTACTTTGCTAAAAAACCTCAGAAAAAACCTGTGCAGACCTCAAATGTAACATCTGCTCAATATGACTTGATGAATTATGAAGTAGTAGTAAAGAATAATCCTTTTGGCATCAAATCAGAAGAATTAAAGCCAATAAAATCATTTGATTCATCCACTGAAAAACAGGCAGACGTTGACTATAAACTAATTGGCACAATTGCAGGCAGCGATAGGTATAGTTTTGCGATTTTTGCCTCAAAAGAGAGCAATCAGGAGATTTATAAGGTAGGCACATCAATAGGTAATTTAGGGAAACTCTCAAAGGTATATCCATCAAAGGTTATCCTAAATAAGGATGGCCAAAACAGGGAAATCCCTTTGGCAGAGATTGTCAATATTGAGGAGATAAAACAACAGACAACCCACTCTTTTAAGGGTACAGAGATAGCTCGTCAGACTGGTGACAGGAGTTTTGTAGTTGATCAAAAAAAGATTCAACAAGCCATAGATAATCCAAATCAAATTTTGACCGATGCAAGACTATTGCCCAACTTTGTTGATGGCGTTCAAAAGGGTTTTGTCATAAGGGAAATAAAACATGGTGGTATCTATCATAATCTTGGATTAAGAGATGGAGATGTGTTGTTGAGGATAAACGATTATAATATTAACAATCCTGAAAGTGGTTTACAGGCTTTTACAGCCCTGAAGGGACTTGAAAGGGTAAACCTTGATATTATTAGAGGGAATAGTAACCTTACATTAAGTTACTTAATAAGATGAAAAAGGAGATAGAAATTTGAAGAATATACATTTTTTAAATAAAAAAATAATCATTTATGTTGCATTTATTATTTTGTCCATAACTCTTACATTTACCAATGCCATTTCAAAGGAGGACTCAAAGGTTGCCTTCAATTTTGTAGATGTTGATTTGCCTGTAGTGACTAAATTTATCAGTGAGATTACTGGTAAGAATTTCATCTATGACGAAAGGGTAAAGGGTAAAATTACAATAATTGCACCAACAAAACTCTCTATCCAAGATGCTTATAACCTCTTTGCATCGGTGCTTGAACTCAAAGGCTTCACTATCATACCATCAGGCGTTAATGCCTATAAAATAGTCCCTCTTAATGAGGCAAAGCAAAAGGGCATGCAAGTCTTTATGGAAAAGACACCTGTTAATGAGTCCTACATAGCAAGGTTAGTTCAACTCAAAAATATTTCATCAGAAGAAGCATTAAGGTTTTTACAACCTCTTGTCTCAAGGGATGGACATATCTCTGCCTTTGGACCAAGTAATCTGCTTTTGATTGTTGATTCAGGACTTAACATTGAAAAAATGCTCTCCATAGCCGATGCAATTGACCAACCTTCTTTAAGAGATGAACCAGAGATAGTATATCTTACCCATGCAAGTGCTGAGGCAGTGGTCAAAATAATCAACGAGGGTTATCCAAAAAGACATAGGGCTGGGCAACCTGTCGTTGATGAAACAAAGGCTGTGGCAGATTCAAGGCTTAATTCTGTCATCTTATTTGGCGATAAGGGCTATAAAGAAATAATGAAAAACATGATTAGACAGATTGACAAGCCCTCACAAGACAGGCTCGGTAAGATGAATGTATATTTTCTTGAACATGCAGACGCAGTTGAACTTGCCAAGGTTCTCGATTCAATCATAAAGTCTGTTCCCCAGCAAAGACAAGGCAGTACAGGGACGCCTGTTTCAACCTTTGAATCACAGATGGCAATTAGTATTGCTGCAGATAAGTCTTCAAACGCCTTGATTATCACTGCATCACCATCTGATTATCAGAGCATAGTCTCTATTATCAAACAACTTGACAAGAGGAGAAGACAGGTCTTTGTAGAGGCAACAATCATAGAGGCATCTATAGAAAAGCTTCAAGAGATAGGGACAAAATGGAGGGCAATTGCAAAGAGTGGGAGCAACCCTGTAACGATTGGTGGTTTTGGGGTTATAGATGCCTCTGCTATAAAGACCATGATTACAGGGCTAACTGGTTTTACCCTTGGTGGAATGGGTAATTTCATGGACATAAAAGTTACAAACCCAGATGGGACTGTATCTACCATCACAGCGCCTGGTGTGGCAGCATTGTTTAGCCTTGAGGAATTTAAGAGTGCTGTTAATGTCTTGTCAACTCCTCAAATACTCACTGCTGATAACAAAGAGGCTGAAATTGTTGTTGGTAAAAATGTCCCTTTCATATCAAGGCGAGAATCAGACCCTACCAGAACCTTATCTGTCTTTAGCACTGTTGAAAGAAAGGATGTAGGTATTACCTTGAAGATAACACCACAAATAACGGAAGGCGATTATGTGAAACTTGACATTTATCAAGAGATTTCCTCAGTCATACCTGAACCACAAGAGGTAGTAATAAGTGTTGGTCCAACTACTACAAAGAGAGCAACCAAAACTTCAGTAGTGGCAAAGGATACAAAGACAATAGTTATTGGAGGATTGATGCAAGACAGGGAAGAAGAGAGCGTTCGTAAGATACCCTTACTGGGCGATATACCAATCCTTGGCTATGTCTTTAAACAAACCTCAGTGAATAAGGAAAAGACCAATCTCCTTGTTTTTATAACTCCCCACATTGTAAAGGAATTTGATAAGATGACTACCATTACAAAGGAAAAGATAACAGACTTTTCATCTCAAAGACAGCCATATCCTACAGATGAATTAATTGTAAGGTTTAAACCTTATGTGGCTGAAGATGAGGCAATTTCTATCATTAAAGAGATTGAGGGAGAGATTTTAAATTACTACAAAGAGATAAATGTTTATCTCATAAAACTAAAGAGGGATATGACCATTGACAAGGCAAAGAAAGCCCTTGGGTCAAATCCAAATATTGAATTTAGTGAACCAAATTACATGAGAAATATACGATAGATGATTGTCAAAGAGACCACAGCAAAAATAAAGGACATTGATCTCTCTTTAATAAAGAATATTCCTGTATCTTATTTAAAAAATAATAACTTTATCCCTTTAGACAAAAAACAGGACAGACTGAGAGCCTATGTTTGTGATGAAAAAGGGATCTTTGCCTTGAGAGAGATTGCAAGAAAGTATAACCTGCCTGCAGAACCAGTATTTACAGATAGGGACGCAATAATTGACTTAATAAACAAGGTTTTTAGCCAATTAGGTAATGCCCAGGATGTAATGGACAGGCTTGAAGAAGAAGAACTTACCTCTGTAGCCACAGAGTTTGAATCACCTAAAGACCTCATTGAGTTGACAGATGAGGCACCTATTATAAGACTACTTAATGCATTGATTCAGCAGGCATTAAAGGAAAATGCAAGTGATATACACATTGAACCCTATGAAAGTGAGCTTGAGGTCAGATTTAGAATTGATGGTATATTAAGGAAAGTCTTGGCACCTCCAAAGATTATCAAAGATGCACTCATCAGCAGGGTAAAGATAATGGCAAATCTTGACATAGCAGAAAAGAGGCTGCCTCAAGACGGTAGGATAAGGCTTATATCTGGTGGCAGAGACATAGACATTAGGGTATCTTTAGTCCCAACAGTATTTGGGGAGAGGGCAGTATTGAGGATACTTGACAGAAAGCAAGGGCTAAAAGGTTTATGGGAATTGGGGTTAAATAAAGATGATGAGAGCCACTTTGAAGAATTACTCAAGAGACCAAATGGGATTATCCTTGTTACTGGTCCTACTGGGAGTGGTAAGACTACTACTCTTTATGCTGGATTAAACAAAATAGAAAAGCAAGAGAGAAATATTATCACCGTTGAAGACCCTGTTGAATATCAACTTGATGGAGTAGGTCAGATACAGGTAAATCCAAAGATTGGACTTACCTTTGCCTCTGGACTTAGGTCAATACTGAGACAAGACCCTGATGTAATAATGGTTGGTGAGATAAGGGATTTAGAGACTGCTGAAATAGCCATACAGGCATCACTTACAGGGCATCTTGTCTTAAGCACACTACACACTAACGATTCAGCCTCTGCGGTAACAAGGCTTTTGGATATGAATATTGAGCCTTTCTTAATTGCATCATCTCTAACTGCTGTGCTCGCCCAGAGGCTTGTAAGGTCAATCTGTCAAGAGTGTAAAGAACCCTACCTGCCTGAAAAGGAGGAGTTAAAATATTTCAAAAAAGAGGACATCACACTTTACAGGGGAAAGGGTTGTAATTCCTGTGCAAATAGTGGTTACAAGGGAAGGACAGGTATTTTTGAACTACTCATCATAGATAAAGGGATACGAAGTCTTATTACAGCAAGAAAAGATGCCCAGAGCATTAAAGATTATGCATTATCAAAAGGTATGGTATCTTTGTTTAACGATGGATTATCAAAGGTAGAGCAAGGCATTACAACCCTTGAAGAGGTCTTGAGAGTAACCCTCAAAGATTACATAGAGATTTAGATGCCTGTTTATAGATACAAAGGCTATAAGATTAATGGAACTGCTACCGAAGGGACCATAGAAGCTACTGGTTTCAACGAGGCAGTTGTTAAGATTAAATCACAAGGTCTCTTTGCAGAAAAGATTGAGGAGCAAAAACTCACCCATGGTAAAGCTGTAAAAAAGATTTCAAAGGCATCTTTCTTACCTATATTTACAAGAAATCTCTCCATACTCCTTGACTCAGGCGTATCTCTCACAGATGCCTTAAGCAGTCTTTCTGCAGAATTTAGTGGCTCTGAGAGAGAACTTATCATTTCTATCAAAGAGGGCATTTCCTCTGGCGCTTCCCTTCATAGTAGCCTTGAAAGCTTTAAAGAAATATTTCCTGACTTTTACATAACTATGGTCAAGGCTGGGGAACAAAGTTCCTCCCTTGATAGAGTACTCAAAAGATTGGCAGAGTACCTTGAATCACAAGCATCCCTAAAGGCAAGGGTCAAAAATGCCCTTGTTTATCCCGTCTTTATGCTTTTCATCAGCAGTGCAGTCTTGAGTTTTATATTCATATTTGTAATGCCAAAGATAACTCGTATATTCAAGGACACTAAGACTGCCCTCCCAATAATGACAAAGATATTGATTTCAATAAGCTCTTTTATAGCAGATTATTGGTGGCTTTTGTTTCTTTTCCTCATCGCAATCGTCTTTGTCTTAGAAAGGATAATCTTTGTCCGACGAGAAATGGTTGATAGGTTTTTATTAAAACTACCTGGAGGTATTATCCAAAGCCTTTACTACACGCGGTTTGCAAGGACATTGGCATTTCTCCTTGAAGGTGGGGCTTCTGCCCTCACTGCCCTGAAATATGCCTCTGGCTCAACAGGCAACAGAGAGTTTCAAAAAAGGATTGAACAGGCAGAGACCCTAATATCAGAGGGCAATTCTTTGGCTTCTTCATTAAAGGGATTCCCACCTATATTCATTCAATTAGTCTCTACAGGTGAAAAGACAGGGAGACTTTTTGATACCCTCAACAGGACTGCTGACATTTACGAAGAAGATTTCAATAAAAAAATCACACGATTGATTGCAATCCTTGAGCCATCAATCATTGTAATCATGGGAATAATTGTGTGTGTAATCGTGTTGTCAATACTTTTACCCCTATTTCAGATGAACCAATTAATTAAGTAGTGGAGCTTTATAAACACCCAACAATAGCGAGAGTAAGGGCTGGTGAGGGATTTTTATACGACACCTTATAAAAAAAGTTTGTAGGGCTTTGTCATAAGGCATTGTTTTAAATGTATAAATCAAAATTATAAATAAAATTTGTCGATTATAAAAATCCTGAAACAGCCCTTACTAAGCGCTATTCCCAAAATCGGCAATAGAACTAAAAAGCTTAATAAAATCAGCAAGTAAGAGAGGAAGGGCTGGTGAAGGATTTTTATACGACACCTTATAAAAAAAGTTCCTAGGGGGGGCTTTGTCATAAGGCATTGTTTTAAATGTATAAATCAAAATTATAAATAAAACTTGTCGATTATAAAAATCCTGAAACAGCCCTTACTAAGCGCTATTTTAAGGTAAACATGCCTTTTTTGACAAAAAAATAAGCTTTGTGATAGTCTACAGAACTTATGAAAAATCAAAGATCAATAAGCCTCTTTAAAAAAGCTAACAAACTAATTCCAGGTGGGGTAAATAGCCCAGTTAGGGCTTTTAGGGCTGTTGGTGGTAATCCTTTATTTATTGAAAAAGCAAAGGGTTCAAAGATTTTTGATGTAGATGGTAATTCATACATAGACTATGTCCTTTCATGGGGTCCAATGATATTGGGTCATGCTCATCCACAGATTGTTAAAGCAATAAAAGAATCAGCATCAAAAGGAACTAGTTTTGGTGCACCTACATCAAAGGAGATTGAGCTAGCCCAATTAATTCAAAAAGCCTTTCCATCAATAGAAAAGATCAGAATGGTCAACTCTGGCACAGAGGCAACTATGAGTGCCATAAGGGTTGCAAGAGGTTTTACTAAAAGAGATAAGATCATAAAGTTTGAAGGCTCCTATCATGGTCATGCAGATGGTCTCTTGGTAAAAGCAGGTTCGGGCGCTACTACTTTTGGTGTACCTGACAGCCCTGGTGTTCCTAAAGATTATGCGATAAATACTATCACTTTACCCTTTAACAACATAAAATTATTTAAAGAAGTGGTAAAAAACAACTACAAAGAAATCTCTGCGGTTATTGTTGAGCCTGTAATAGGTAATATGGGTTGTATATTACCTATTGATGGTTTTCTTCAAATTCTGCGTGAAGAGACTGAAAGGTATGGAATTGTCCTTATCTTTGATGAGGTGATGACTGGGTTCAGGGTTTCATATGGTGGTGCACAGGCTTTTTATAAAATTAAGCCAGATATTACATGTCTTGGCAAGGTAATTGGTGGCGGGCTACCTGTGGGTGCCTATGGTGGTAAAAAAGAGATTATGTCTATGGTTGCACCTGAAGGGCCTGTATATCAGGCGGGGACACTATCTGGAAATCCAATAGCCATGTCTGCAGGGATTGCTACATTAAAGGAGTTATCAAAAAAAGAAACTTACATCTCTTTAGAAAACAAAGCCAATCTATTGGAACAATCACTAAAAGAGGCTTGTGAAAAAGTTGGTGTAAAGACAAGATTTTATAGGGCAGGGACTATGTTTTGCACCTATTTTACAGAAATTGATGTAGTTGATTATGAGACTGCAAAGTCTTCTGACACAAAAATCTTTTCACTTTTCTTTAAAGAATTGCTGTCAAGGGGTGTTTATATTGCCCCATCTCAATTTGAAGCGGGTTTTATATCACTATCTCACTCCACAGAAGATATCAAGAAGACAAAGACAGCTGTCTATAATAGTCTGAAAAGAATTAAGTAATCTGCTTATCTTTTATGATTAGAAAATCGCTAATCATTTTTTTCTTATTATTGTCCTTCCCAACAAATAGTTGCAGCACAGTTATTGAGAGCATTGTTGCCTTTGTAGAAGATGAGGCAATTACCTTAACAGAGTTAGATGATGCCTACAAAAAAATGAGCATTATATCACCAGAAATTTCCAAAGAAGAGGTAATGAATATAATCATAAATCGTCTTTTGCTGCTAAAAGAAGCCAGCAAAATGAAACTTGATAGTTTTGCCATAAATAAAAACACAAAAGATATAAGTAGTATAATAGATGAATATGTTGATATTAAGATTAAGTCCCTTATTTTTGTAAGAGATGAAGAGGTCCAACAATTCTATGATAAAAATAAAGAACAGTTTAAAGGAGATGTCTTAACAAATGTTAAGGATAAGATAGAAGCTTACTTAATTGAGAAAGAGACCAATAAGAGACTTAAAGAGCATCTTGAATTGCTAAGAAGCAATACCAATTGGGGTATTACTATTAAGAAATAACCTCTAAAAAGCTAATATTGTAAGAATAATTAGTAACTTTATAAACTCCCTGCCATGATAAGTTTAGTCCTTCAAGAATCCGTTAGTTTCTGTAATATTCAAAGATTTTCTTCAGTAGGTCAGAGCTACAGGTAGGTATTTGAGTTTGAGAAAAAGTTTTATTGTCATATTCTTTGTTTGATAAACTAACATCAAGGCTTGAGTGAACCGCAGGTGGTGTTAGAAATCTTGAGAGTTTGTTAAACTGCATAATTCCGCCTCTTTTCCCCTCGTGATGCAAGGTCAAAGATAGTCTCTTTTTTGCCCTTGTTATTGCTACATAAAGAAGCCTCTTTTCTTCTTCAATCTCCTCTTCATTATCAAGGCAAAAGCTGATAGGTATAATACCATCAATGACCCCCATAATTATTACTGTGTCCCATTCAAGACCCTTTGAAGAATGAATAGTACTGATACAGAGCGGTCTGTCTTCATCCTTTGTCTCTGGTTCTTGGGCATAAACTGACCTTTCAGGTGGCTCAATGGCAAAATCAGCTAACATATCTTCGAGGTCTTTATATCTGCTTGCAACCTGACGAAGGGTCTCAAGGTCATTTATCCTGATGTGCCAATCGTCATACTTATTTTTCATAAGTGGTTTATAATACTCAAAGAATATGTCAAAGATTGCACCTACATCATTTTTATTTATCTGAAAGGCATTTTCAAGCACCTTAATGAGGCTATTTAATGAATGAGCCTTTTTCGAATTCTTTGAATGACTTGCTAATACTTTTATCACATTATCAATAGATGATTGCTCTGAAATATAAGTAGTAAGCCTCTCTACGGTCTTTGTGCCTATCCCTTCAAGAAGCATAAGTATCCTATGCCAGGCAATCTCATCATGGATATTTACTTTAATCTTTAGGTATGAAAGGATGTCTTTTACATGGGCAGTTTCGTAAAACTTTATGCCACCATAAGTCTCATAGGGTATGTTTCTCTTGCTTAACTCTGCTTGTAATGGAATGGTCAAATACATACTCCTGCAAAGGACTGCATGATGATGTAAAGGTACACCATCAGCAAGTGAGTCTTTTATAAAGTCAGCTATCCATTCAGCCTCTTCATAGGTGTTTTTGAAGAAATAAAGATTAGGTCTTACGCCTATATTGTCTTTAACAGAATGAAGACACTTTTGATACTTATTATCCATCGTATTAAGTAGTGCATTTGCGCAATCAAGTATCCTTTGATAGCTCCTGTAATTTAGTTCAAGCCTTATAATCTTACAATTTTCAAAAAAACTTGGAAAGTCCATTATATTTTTATGATTAGCCCCCCTAAAGCCATAAATACTCTGGGCATCATCACCAACAACCATAATATTGCCTGTCTTACCTGCAAGAAGGATTGAAATAGCACCTTGAAGGGCATTTGTGTCTTGATACTCATCAATCATCACATATTTATAAGGTCTTGTAATTGCTTGTCTCAATCCTTGATCTTCAAGCATTGCTTTTAGATATATAAGCATATCATCGTAATCAATGTATGCCCTCTTTATCTTATATTCCCCATAGGCTACTGCAAGCCTTTTGATGTCTTCAATATATTCTGTAAAATGTGGATACTCTCTTTTGATGATCTCGCTTATTGGTGATGACTTGTTAATAGACATGCTGATTATAGTCTTTAGGGTGTCTTTTTTGGGAAATCTTTTGTCCTTGTTGTATAAATTAAGCGCATTGGCACAACGATGGATAGCCTCCTTTGAGTCTGATTCATCAAGGACAATTAAGTCCTGTTTAAATCCTATTGCCTTTGAATATCGCTTTAGCATCCTGTAAGCAAAGGAATGAAAGGTGCCGCCATCAATGTCCTTACAACGAGGGTCGTGTCTTGATGCCCTTGTAATCATCTCCTGTGATGCCCTGCGAGTAAAGGTAAGTAACAAGATTGAGGATGGATGAATACCCTTTGTAATAAGATTCAACGAACGGTATTCAATGACCCTTGTCTTACCACTACCAGCACCAGCAATGACAAGGATAGGTCCTTGTAAGGTGGTGACTGCCTCGTATTGGGATTCGTTCAGTATCTTATGAAGGTCTTCCATCAAAGCTTGTTGTATTTGTCAGACCTACCCTTTGATTTTTCAACAGGGTATCGCATCTCATTTTTGGTTATTTTTTTTGATACTGCTTCATAAAGGTCAATTTTTAAATCCTTGCAGATTAACAGTAAGTATATGGCAATATCTGCAACCTCTTGCTGAATTTTATTTAATGCTTCTGAATTAACATAATCCATTACCTCTTTATCTGATTTCCATTGAAAGTGCTCAAGTAATTCAGCAGCTTCAAGACAGAGAGATATGGCAAGGTCTTTGGGTTTATGAAATTGCTCCCAGTCTCTTTGCCTTCTAAAATCAATCAGTCTCTTTGTTAGTTCCTCTATTTTGTCCATTGTCATTAGTTTTTTCCTTTGACTTTTCAAATCTTGCCGAATATTCATAAAGCCTTTTCATCACTAGGTAATTAAGAGAGTTTTCCTCATAGTTACCGTCTGCAAGCATCTCACCAGCTTTTGTCCCTGTAAGGATTTCAAGCCCTTCTTCAACCTTGTCAATAGCGTATATAGTGAATAAACCATTACTTACTGACTCAAGGACATCATCATTGAGCATAAGGTGTTTTATATTCCTTGAGGGGATAATAACACCATGACTGCCATCAAGTCCTCTTGCCTTACACAGAGCCCAAAAACCCTCTATCTTTTCATTAATACCGCCAACTGGTTGAACCTCACCATTTTGATCCATTGAACCCGTAACTGCAATCGATTGCTTAAGGGGTATCCTTGAAATACTACTAAGGAGCGCATATAATTCTGCACAGGTTGCACTATCTCCCTCAATCATGTCGTAGAGTTGTTCAAAGGTAATATAGGCACTTAAACTTAAAGGTTTATCTAAAACAAATCTGCTCCCAATATAACTTGTTAATATCATAATTGCCTTATTGTGAATCTTGCCAGACATCTTAATCTCTCTTTCAATGTTGACAATACCTGCCTTGCCAGGATAGGTATTAACAGTAATCCTTGCAGGCTTTCCAAAGGAGTAATCGCCTAAATCCAAGATTGCAAGACCGTTAATCTGTCCTACTTTCATACTTGTAGAGTCAATAATTATGGTATCTTCTTCAATAAGTTCCTGTATTTTCTCTTCAATCCTATTTGAGCGATAAATCTTTTCTTTGATACTTTCTGTGATGTGTTTGCCTGTGATGTATTCGACTCCTTCAACAGTTGCCTTGTAATTTGCCTCTCTTATTATATCTACTATCTCACTAAATCGTGTTGATAGTTTAAACTTATGATTTGCAAGCCTTGAGCCTGCCTCAATAAGCCTGCATACGGCAGCCCTATCAAGGGGTTTCATGGCTTCCTCTTGTTGACAGCTTGCTGTAAAAGCAGCATAGAGATTCATAGTCTCTTCATTTCTTGCCATTGTGCTATCAAAGTCTGCCTTGACCTTGAAGAGTTCCCTAAAATCCTCATCATAGTTATAAAGTAGATAATATAGATAGATGCTACCAACGAAGATTACCTTTACTGAAAGTGGTATTGGTTCAGGTCTGAGTGTAGAGGTGCTTACAAGTCTGTACTGTTCCCAGGCATCTTCAATCTTTATTTCCTTGTTCTTTAAAGCCCTTTTTAGTGCATCGTAGGAGAATAGATTTTTTAGGGTCTCAAGGGCATTTATCACAAGGTATCCGCCATTTGCCCTGTGAAGTGCCCCTGCCTTTATCATCGTATAGTCTGTAATAGCCATACCATATTGAAATTTATGCTCAATCCTGCCACAAAGGTTTGGATAGGTTGGATTGCTCTCAAAGACTACTGGAGCCCCTTGAAGACTACTATTGTTAACAATGACATTTACATTGTATCTGATTAGGTTTGTCTCATGTCTTTTCATAAATGGAAAAGGAGTTTGTTGTTGTTCTTCAATAGGCTTAAAATCATCAATATGGTTGAGCACATCATCCATGAAATCCTTGAGATAATGAGTAATCTTTTCATTGTCTCTGTATTTATCAAAGAGGGCATCAAAGAGATAACCAGTTGCGTTAATTACAATCTCCTTGTCAAGTGCTACAAAAGACTCCTTTAACTTCCTTTCTTCTATTCTGACAGCCCTTAAGACATCGTCAAGTTCCTCTTGAAGTGAGCGACCTGTCTTTTCTATCACCTGTTTTTGCTCAATAGGAAGGGCATTAAAATCCTCTTCTGTCATAGGTTCACCATCGTCTTTGACAGGGACTATTATCAAAGAGGCTTGCCCTTTCCTGATAGAAAATTTATTCTCTTGTGTCTTTGCCTCAATGTCAACAAATAACTCCTTCTGCCTTTTATGGAATTGTTCTATGAGCTTACCCCTTTGTTTTTCATAATCTTTTGAGTCAAAGACCTTTGGTATTTCATAACGAAGCATTTTGATAAGTTCATCCATATCCTTTTGAAATATGGTTGCTTTGCCTGCCTGTAGTGAAATGGCAATAGGAGAATCAGGGTCTTTGAAATTGAAGACATAGCACCAATCAGGTGGAAC
>DUZI01000008.1 GCA_013349595.1 Nitrospirota bacterium | reverse complement strand
GATATTGCAAAGAGGATTGAAGATTTATTAAATCAAACACCGCCTAAGACATTGCTTGAGAAACTGGCCATGTTGCCAAAGTTGTTTGAGTTTTCAAAATATCTACCAAAGATTGTTAAGTCAGCACCTTGTCAAGAGATTGTAAATCAAGAATCACCTGACTTAAGTATCTTTCCTATACTAAAATGTTGGCCACTTGACGGTAAAGATGGTGAGGGCAGATTCATCACCTTGCCTATGGTTTTTACAAAAGACCCTGAGACAGGCAGACCAAATTGCGGAATGTACAGAATTCAAATATATGATAAGGTTACAACAGGCATGCATTGGCACATCCATAAAGACGGTGCAAGACACTTTGACAAATACAAAAAGCTTGGCAAACAAATGCCTGCTGCCATTGCAGTTGGCTGTGATCCTGCAGTAATTTACGCCTCAACTGCCCCCTTACCTGAAGCAATAGATGAGATGCTCTTTGCAGGATTTTTAAGAAGAGAGCCTGTAGAGATGGTCAAGTGTATCACCTCTGATATAATGGTTCCTGCAAGGAGTGAATTAGTGATTGAGGGCTATATTAATACTGAAGAAAAGAGGATAGAAGGTCCATTTGGAGACCATACAGGTTTTTATTCACCAGCAGATTATTATCCTGTCTTTCATGTAACCTGTATTACCCATAGAAAAGATTTGATCTATCCTGCAACAATAGTTGGCAAACCTCCAATGGAGGATTGTTATATGGGCAAGGCAACGGAGAGGATTTTTCTGCCACTTATGAAACTTGATTTCCCAGAAATTGTAGATATTAATCTACCTATGGAGGGGGTTTTTCATAATGCAGCACTTATCTCAATCAAAAAAAGCTATCCTGGTCACGCAAGAAAAATCATACATGGCTTATGGGGAAAAGGTCAGATGATGTTTTCAAAGCTCCTTATTATCGTTGACGACAATGTGGATGTGCAAGATATTTCATATACTGCATGGAGGGTGCTTAATAATGTAGATTGGAAAAGAGATGTAGTCATCGCAGATGGTCCCCTTGATGACCTTGACCATTCTGCAAACTTTCCGAGATACGGCTCAAAGATGGGGATTGATGCCACTACAAAGACAAGGGAAGAAGGTATGATGAGGGATTGGCCTGAGGAAATATATATGAGTAAAGATATAAAAGACCTCGTTGATAAAAAATGGAAAGAATACGGTTTTTAGCTTGTTTAAAACAATGTATCTTTTGTGATTGATAGTTTATATGCATCATTAAAAAGGAGTGATAACAATATGAAACAGGCAGATATAATTATTTGTGGTGACTATGTAGTTACTATGAATGAAAAAATGGACTTAATAACTAAAGGTGCCATTGCAATAAAAGACGGTAGAATTATAGATATTGGTCAGGAAAATAGTATTAGAAAGAATTATCTCTCAAAGACCTTGATTGATGGCAAAGACAAGGCCTTATTGCCTGGACTAATTAATACTCATACACATGCGGCTATGGTTTATTACAGAGGGCTTGCAGATGATTTACCCCTTAAAGAATGGTGGGAACAACACATGTTTCCTGCTGAAACAAAGACCTTAAGCCATGAATTTATCTTAGATGCCCTTGAGCTCGCCTGCCTTGAGATGATTAAGTCAGGGGTTACAACTTTTAATGATATGTATTTTTTTGGTGATAGTGCTGCTGAATCAACAATAAAATCTGGTATCAGAGGTATTATCGGTGTAGGAATCCTTGATTTCCCTTCAGTATCAGCAAAGACTCAAGAGGAATACTTTAATAATGTTCAGGTCTTAATAGACAAATACAAGGGACATGAACTAATCACCCCTTGTATTTCACCACATGCACTCTATACTTGTAGCCCTGAGACATTTAAGAAGGCTCAAGAGATGGCCGAAAAACATGATATTTCTATCCATATACACCTTTCAGAGACAGAATGGGAGGTATCTGAAATCCTATCTCGTTATGGAAAAAGACCAGTCAATCTCCTTCATTCTATCGGTTTCCTATCACAAAGGGTATTAGCTGCCCATTGTGTATGGTTAAATGATGAAGAGATTGACTTGCTTGCACAAACAGGGACATCCGTATCCCATTGTCTTGAGAGTAATATGAAACTTGCCTCTGGCTTTGCACCAATTGTAAAGATGATTAAAAGTGGTGTCAATGTATCCATCGGTACAGATGGGGCTGCAAGCAATAATGACTTGAGTATGATTGGTGAGATGTCAACAGTGGCAAAGGTTCACAAGGCTATAGAAAAGGACCCCACTGCCATTGATGATAGGACCACTTTAAAAATGGCAACAATAAATGGTGCAAAGGCGCTTGCAATGGAGCATTTAATTGGTAGTCTTGAAAAAGGAAAATATGCAGACATCGTATCTATTAATCTAAAAAAGCCTCATTTAACACCTCTTTATGACATATATTCACACATTGTTTATTCAAGCATCTCTTCAGATGTAGATACAGTCATAGTAAATGGGAAGTTACTTATGGAAAATGGCTATGTTCTAACCCTTGATGAAGATGAGGTCATCAAAAAGTCCAATAAATGGGTGGATCAGATAAGTAAATTTAAAAAATAGCCTCTAATCTGAACTTGTTTATTCCGAGACCCAGCGATAAGGATAAGTCTTTTTCGTTCAGGAGCAATGTTTTGACAGTTCTAATGCTCCTTTTGCTAAAGTTTCTCAAGATTTCTTTTATAAGATGTCGTGTAAAATTTTTTACCAACCCTTCCTGCTTGATTTTGTTAAGTTCTCAGTTCCATCGCTGATTTTTGGTGACCATGTCTATTGTTGATTTCTAATGGTTATTTATCCATTCAATAATCCCCATGGCAGTTGAATCAATAATATCTACCTTTACATGAAGTAATTCCTCCATATCAGTAATAGATAAATCATCAAGAAATATGTTATCACCTTCTTTTAAACAGACATCGGGGATTAATAGCGTTGTGTCTTCAGTAACTTTATCAGACAAGGTCTTTATAACATCCCTACCTGTTAATAAGCCTGTTACAGTAACGGACTCGCCAAAAAAAGAATTTTTTACCTCATAGGCATCAATATTAATACCGTTTTCTTGTAGTCTGATAATAAATTTTTTCAAAAAGGGATAGAAAGAGGCTCCACTAAAGGTAATAATCTTTTGATTAGCCATATTTTTATGTAATAGTGCATTCTTCAATTTAATCTTTTTTGTCTGACTGTCAAATAGGGCAATCATACCAACTCCATTTTCTATTTGATGAAGGTCATCGTAATACTCTATTTCAGGTATTAGATAGTCAGCCTTTATCAATAATTCATCTGCAGGATAGACGAAACCTTCGCCGTGTTTTTTTCTGAAACGATTATTAAGCCTCTCAATTATCTTTACAGTATCTACTGCGATGGATTTATCGAAGGGCCTTAGTTTCCTTTTTAAATATCTTGTAATCCCTAAAGGCACAACTGCTACTGACATGACATATGGGTAATAGCGATACAAATCTTTGATGGTCTTCTCTAATACAATACTATCATTAATACCTGGACATACTACAATCTGACAATGCATCCTTATCTTATTTTTTGCAAACCAAGCAATCTCATCTAAAACTGGCGCTGCCTCTTTGTTGCCAAGTAAGATTTTCCTTACATCGTTATCTGTGGCATGGACAGAGATGTAGAGGGGACTAAGTTTTTGAGCCTTTATCCTTTCTTTATCTGCCTTCGTAATATTTGTAAGGGTTATATAGTTACCATAAAGAAAAGACATCCTGTAATCCTCATCTCTTATATATAAAGACTTTCTTAAGCCCTTTGGTAGTTGTGATACGAAACAGAAGATACACCTATTTGTGCAAGTCTTGATCTTAAAGTGTTTGAAGACTATATCTTTACTTATTACACCTTTATCTAAGCCATATAAATACGAAAGGTCAATTTCAAAGGTCTGACCATCTCTTTTAATGAGGGCTGTCTTTGGATTGTCATTACCGTAATACAAGATGTCAATAATATCTCTGATTGGATTTCCATCAATAGATAGCAATATATCGCCATCTTTAAAACCAGCTTTATAAGCATTTGAAGAGTGATAAATAGTCTCTATCTTTAGTCCCTTTGAACATCTCATGTATTTTGTGTCAATCCCCTGTATATGTATTGAATACCTGAAAAGGCTGTAATACAACCTACTGCAATAAAAACCTCAAGTGTAACCTTGGGCAATAAGTTATGAAAATTAATATAGGCAAGTGTATAGGCTATGAGGAAAAATTGTGTAGCAATGGCTATTTTGCCTGAATATACAACCTCTACCTTCGCCTTACCATATATGATATATAGCAATATCCAACCAAATAGTACTATCAAATCCCTACTGATTACAATAACAGCAAGCCATTTAGGTATCCACTTTAGATAGGCAAAGATTATAAAAGATGTCATCAATATTGCCTTATCTGCGAGGGGGTCAAGAAAGGCACCTAATTCAGTCTTTTGACCTGTCCTTCTGGCAATCATGCCATCAAAGGCATCTGTTATGGTGGCGATTATGAAAACTACTAATGCAGTCTTATGCCTTCCATAAATTAACATCATTACAAAAACTGGGACTAAAAGAATCCTGATAGAGGTCAGTATATTTGGTATGTTTACAATTTTCATGGGATATTTAACGGGAGTGTTAAATTAACCATTTTTGCACCAAGTTTATTATATAAATCTACATGATGGCTTGTATCCTTCTTAGTAAAAAGATCTTTTATAAGTAAACTATGTTGTCTCTCTAATGATAGTTCAAATTCCGAGGCCTTGTTTATGCAAAATTCTATCTTTTCTAGGGCATTGTCCTTATCATTATCAAGATACGATAATTCCGCCTCTGCCATCTCGCAATAGATGAAACCCCTTATATCACCAGTTTCTTGAAAATTTTTCTTTGCCTTATTTAGTAATTCTAATGCCTTTTGAGCATCTCCCTTTATTTTATATATAGCTGCATAACTCCACAATGTATAGGAACTACTGACAATATCACCTATTGAGTTGTAAATATCTAAGGCTTTTTTAAAACAAACCTCTGCATCTTTGAAATTACCATTCATCCTATGTGCATTCCCAATACCACAGAAAGAATAGGCCCTTGCAAAATTATCCCTTGCTGATCTGCTTTTTACATAAGCTAATTTGTAATAATAATAAGATTTATCATTTTCCCCAGCAACCCTATAAGAACCACCAAGACCACAATAGCTATACAGCTGCCCTAATAAAAAACCATTTTTTTTAAAAAAATATCCTGCACTGGCAAAACATTTTATTGATTTCCTTATATCCCCAGCTATTCTTAAAATAGTCCCTTGAGCCCAAAGGGCATAATGCATAGCCTTTTGGTCTTTAACTGCCCTGTAAATTGCCCTTGCCCTTTTGACTTCTTTAAGTGCCTCTTTCCATAGGCAACAACCCTTTAAAGATAGAGCTATCCCTACAAGACAGTCTGCCTTTGATTGTCTGTCATGTTCTACATCAGCAAGGTCGAGGGCAGATTGATAATATTCCCTCGCCTTCTTAAAATTACCAATCATACGTGATGTATGTCCTAATCCAATAAGAGACAAAAGCAAAGCCTGCATGTCATAACATGATTGAGCCAAATCTTTTGCCTCTAAATAGGCATTGAAAGAATCATGAAACCTTGAATCCGACTTCAATCTGTTTGCCAAATTAAGTAACTTCTTTATAGCTACCTGATTAACCATCAAGTCTCTCCCTTAATGTCTTAATAAACACCTTATAATCTGCGGATTTAAAAAAGGCTGAACCAATCACAAGCACATCTGCACCTGCCCTGACGATTGTCCTTGCATTATCCAACTTAACACCACCATCAACTTGTATCAGGGTCTTTAATTGACGAGACTGTATCATATCTTTTAAAAGGGCTATCTTTGGTATCATGGCAGGGATAAACTCCTGTCCACCAAAACCAGGATTGACAGACATCAAGAGAACCATATCAATATCCTCTAATATATATTCAAGGACATTTATTGGAGTGGCAGGATTAAGTGATACACCTGCCTTTTTACCATTCTGTTTGATTTTCTGTATAGTTCTATGAAGGTGTAGCGATGCCTCTGAATGAACTGTTATATAGTCTGAACCAGCATTAACAAAAACATCTATAAAATCCTCAGGTCTTTGAATCATCAAGTGCACATCAAGGGTTAGTGAAGTAATAGACCTTATCGCCTCTACTACCATAGGACCTATAGTAATGTTAGGGACAAAGTGTCCATCCATAACATCTATATGGAGCCAGTCTGCACCTGCCTTTTCTGTAGACCTTATCTCCTCACCGAGACTAACAAAATCTGCAGATAGGATAGATGGGGCAATAATTGTCATATTTATAAATCCTCCTCTTTTTAATCTTTAACGGTCTTTACTCACTAATACCAGTACTTACAAGCACAAAAAATGTGTCTCCACCCTTTTCATGAATCTCAGGTCTTTGAGCAATTACTATGTTAGGCATCACCGTTGGGTGTGATACATAAATAGCCCTCGTTATCTTAATACCCTTTTCTCTTAACATCTGATCTGCACTCTCAAGGGGCTGTCCTACTACATCAGGGACATATCTTATCCTTGGTCCCTTGCTAATCATTACACCTATCTCACGACCTTCCTTTACTGTTGATCCACCCGGTATTTGTTGCCACATAATACTACCCTGTGCGACAACAGGGTCAAAATCTTCGCCTTCAAGCCTTATATATAGGTCGTTTTTTCTTAATAGATTACCTGCTTCTATCATGCTCTTTCCCTTTAAATCGGGGACGATGACCGTTTTACTATGGCTTAATAATGTAAAGGTCAGATGCCCAGAAATGAGACCAAATACTATTACTGCAACAATGTAAAGAGGATACTTTATTATCTTTCTCATGATACCTTCTTGATTAATGCTGAAAAAAAACCATCAATATTATGACGATGGGGAAATGTCCTGTATGAGACAAAATCCTTCTCCTCAGTATTATAAAAGATGCTAAAATCTATTACTTTACTAAAAGAGCTATATATCTTACATAAGTTAGATTTTTTTTGTAAAAAAGCCTTTATAACCTCTTCGCCTTCTTGCCTCTCCGTTGAACATACTGAATAGACCATCTGACCACCTGGTTTAAGAAAATTAAAGAGATACTCAAGCATTTCTAACTGTTTTTTCTTGAATCGTTTCAAATCTACTAATTTATGCCTATACTTTACATCAGGGTTTCTTCTTATGACACCAATAGATGAGCAGGGTGCATCAAGTAGAATCCTATCAAAATAATTGGGCTTGATCCATTCAATATGATGAAGCCTCAATATGTCAGTGTTTATGACCTTTATTGATGAATAGCCCGAATCTTTTATATTAGACTTGAGTTGTCTTATCCTTGATTCACTTACATCTACTGCTATGATTTGTCCTTTATCCTGCATCATTTCAGCTATATGAATTGTCTTACCGCCTGGTGCAGAACAGGCATCAAGGACTGTCATGAAAGGCTCAGGATTAAGTAAATAGGTAATCAATTGACTTGCCTCATCTTGAATGAAAAACCTCTCACCGATTGCCTTACTTAGATAATCATAAGTAACCGTGTCCTCCACAATTACTGAATTTGGACAGTATTGAGAAAGTCTGTGGGCAATATTGTCAACTGTTAGTGCATCAATTGCCATTTTAACATCCTTTGTATCTGTAAACCTTAAGGTCAAAGGTGGCTTTTCATTATTCTTCATTGCCAACTCCCTTGCCTCTTTGTATCCAAACCTCTCAATCCAACTTTTTGTTAGCCAATAAGGATGTGAGGTCTCAACAGCAAGTCTCTTCACAGGATCTTTTATTGACGATGTCTTAATATTATCTCTTCTTCTGATATATTCTCTTAAGACTGCATTGACTAGTGATGGTTTGCCCTTGTTTGTCTTTTCAATCTCTACAGCCTCAAAAACTGATGCCCTATCAGGCACACGCATGAATATGATTTGATAAAGGGCAATCCTGAGGTTGTTAAGAGTTTCATCAGAAAGTTCATCAATAGCCCTGATAAAGATACCCAGTAACCAATCTAAATAATCCCTATACCTGATAACACCATAAACTATCTCCATCACAAAAGACCTATCCCTTGATGTCTCATAAACATTATTAATTGACAGTGCATCCTTGGGTTTTAAGTCGCCCCTAAATATAGAATTGAGCGCCTCAATACACTTTATCCTTAATTTATCCATTTAACCCTTATCTTTTAACCCCTTTATCGTGTAAAGATCTCTACTGCTTCCTTGACCTTTTCAATATCAACCTTTGTGTTAAAACAAGGTCCTTCAGGTCTCTGATTGTATATACCAAGCACAGGTAAGGGAAAGGAATCAACAATACCACTACTTAAATCCCTCTCACATGCCACCGCTACCACTGCATCGGGGTGAAAATCCTTGAGCACCTTCCTTGCCATACTACCTCCAGTGGCGATGAATAACCTTATACCCTTTTGCTCTGCAAGTCCAATAAGTCCATTAATACCACAGTTGCCACATCTCTTACAGTTATAAATGTCATTGGTAATCCTTATGTTGCACTCATTTACTTGAAGGCAATGGGGTAGTAATATAAGTATTTTTTTGAACTTACAACCATAAGAAATAACTAATTTATTATTGACATTGATAATAAATCTTTGAAACCCCTCTTTTAAAGTTTTAGAAAAACCACCAAATAACATCAACAGGGGATAAATGATTTTTAGCAGTAATGCTCTAAGAAAAGTAATCATCTTTGACACTTACCCTTCTGCCTGAAAGAAAGTCTCTACAAGACATCCTCTTTTTCCCCTCAGCCTGCAACTCTTCTATCTCTAAGAGTCCTTCACCTGTGCCTACAATAAGATTACCTTTCACAATATCCTCAATTCTACCTGCTGTGCCACTACCTTTTAATGCCTTGACCTTGTAAAACTTTATCATCTGACCCTTTAAATATGAATATGCATTGGGCCACATAAAAAGCCCCCTTACAAGATTAAAAATATCTCTGGCACTTTTCTGCCAATTTATAATGCCATCTTCTCTCTTAATGGGAGGTGCATAAGTAGCACCGTCTCCTTGAGGCACTGGAATTATTGAATTTTCCTTAATCCCTTTAATAGTATTAATCAACAATTCCGCACCAATTGATGAGAGCCTTGTGGTGAGGGTTTCTGCATTATCATTATCACTAATAGATGTTTCTTCCCTTAGTAGTATATCTCCTGTATCAAGACCGGCATCCATCATCATGGTGGTAATTCCAGTAACATTATCACCATTTATTAATGCCCATTGAATAGGTGCAGAACCACGATAAAGGGGGAGTAATGAGGCATGGACATTTATTGCACCATATTTGGCAATCTCAAGCATTTCCTTTGGTAGTATCTTTCCATAGGCAACAGTGACAATAAAATCAGGACTATAAGTTGATAACAATCTCATAAGCCCTTTATCTCTTAATCTTTCTGGTTGTAGAACCTGTAATCCTTCACTTAAGGCAATCTCTTTGACTGGAGAGAAGATGACCTTTTTGCCCCTACCCTGTGTCTTATCAGGTTGAGTAATAACCAAGGACACCTTTTCACCTGAGGAAAGTAGTGCCTTTAGTGTTGGGACTGCAAAGGATGGTGTGCCAAAAAAGACTATTGACATGACAAGTTCTTATCCCAAATATAGCGATAGGAAGGGCTGTTTCAGAATTTTTATAATCGACGATTTAATTTTAATTTTGCTGAGACCCAGCGATAAAGATAAGTCTCTTTCGTTCGTTTTGACAGTTCTAATGCCCCTTTCGCTACGGCCGCAAAACTCAACTACCACCCCAAAAAGTCTTGCAACTTTTTTGGGGCCCCTTTCCTTTGGGTTCAAACACTTGCGGCTGTGTTTAACGCTCCAGTCGCAAAGAACTGCTGCCCAAACATCGCTATTCACTTCAGAGCCCCATCCTTATCGCTGTATTTGGGTTTTGCTTTATTCTGCAATATTTTTTGCTAAAGTTTCTCAAGATCTCTTTTATAAGGTGTCGTATAAAATTTTTCACCAACCCTTACTACTTGATTTTGTCAAGTTTTCAGTTCTATCACTGATTTTGGGTCTTATATAGTCTATTTCAATTAACCTGAAATTTCATTACTATAAGTATCTCTCTATTTCTCATCTTTAAGGCTTTTGAGATACTTTTTTTTATAAAACTCCCTTTTTATAGGTGATAACTTATCAAAAAGAACTATACCATCAAGGTGGTCCAATTCATGTTGAAAAGCCCTTGCGAGTAAACCCTTTGCCTCAATCTCTATAGGATTTCCATTTCTATCAATACCCCTTACTACAATTTCACTTGCACGATCAACACTTATAGTGCATCCTGGCAAACTAAGACAACCCTCCTCTGAGGGTTCAAACTTATCTGCATGGACTATCTCTGGATTGATGACGATAATAAGTGGGTAACTCTTTTCCTTTGTAGAGATGTCAATTACTACAAGTCTTTTTAATTCACCTACCTGATTTGCTGCAAGACCAATACCAGGTGCATTATACATAGTCTGAACCATATCATCTATGAGAGTTTGTAAGCCACCGTCAATATTTTCAATCTTAAGTGCTTTTTTCTTTAATACATTTTCAGGATACTTGTATATTTTAAGAACTGACATGGCTGTTCACTGATATATTAATTACTGACTAATTGATAAAAATTCTTAAATAGGTAAATTGAATCATTGGGGCCTGGACCTGCCTCTGGATGATATTGCACCGAAAAGACCGGATATTCCACATGTTCCATACCTTCTTCTGAACCATCAAATAGGTTTCTATGGGTAAGCCTTACCTGACCTTTAAGGCTCTTAATATCTACGCAATAGTTATGATTTTGCGATGTTATTTTGACCTCTTCAGTCTTTAAATCCATCACTGGATGATTCCCTCCATGATGACCAAACTTTAACTTATATGTGTCTCCACCCATTGCCAAACCAAGTATCTGGTGTCCGAGACAGATACCAAAAATTGGTATCTTTCCGATTAATTTTTTTGTATTTTCTATTCCTTTTATAACTTGTTGAGGATCACCAGGACCGTTACTGAGTAATACCGCATCAGCCTTCATTTGCAAAATCTCTTCAGCTGGGCTATCTTGAGGAACAACGGTAACAGAGAAACCTGCATTTACAAGATTACGAAGAATATTTAATTTCACACCGAAGTCATAGACAATTAATTTTTTTAAAGCCCCCTTTGTTTTCTCCCTACTCCAAATGGTCTCACTCCAATCATAACTATTGGGTGTAGTAACCTGGTCAGTAAGGTTAATCGTTGATATATCAGGATAATTCCTCACCTTTTTTAAAAGGCTTTTATAATCTAAATCTACTGATGAAATAATACCCTTTTGTGCACCATAGTCTCTTAATCTCCTTGTCAGTGCCCTCGTATCAATACCTTCAATGGCAGTAATGCCATGCTCTTTTAGATAATTTTCAAGAGTTGCTTTACTCCTCCAATTACTTGGATAAGGACATGCCTCTTTTACAACAAAACCCTCAGCCTTGACACCACCATTTGATTCAATGTCTTCTTCATTTATGCCATAATTACCAATTTGCGTATAAGTCATAACAACAATTTGTCCCTTATAGGACGAATCGGTGAGTATCTCTTGATAACCAGTTATAGAAGTATTAAAAACTACTTCACCTATTGTCTCACCAATTGCCCCAAGTGATTTACCCTCAAAAACCGTCCCATCAGCAAGGACGAGCAATGCCTTTTTCATTTAACTATCTCCCTTTTATTCAATACTATAGAGTCTCATAAAATCTGGATTGTCTTTAAACTTTATAAAGTCATCTCCTTTAACAACCTTTTCCTTATATTTTGGATTTAACTCTATCGCCTTAGTAAGACTAAAGAGCGTATTTTCCAAATCCTCTTTAATGTGATGAATAAGTGCCTTATTATACCAAGCCTTTGCATAAGCCCCATTGATGCTGATTGTGTTATCAAATGTTTTTAGTGCCTCATCGTAATTCTTTAAATAGAACAAGGCCAATCCTTTACCATAAAGTGCCTTATAACTGTCCTTGTTTAACTTGATAGCAAAGTCAAAGGCTCTTAAGGCATCCTCATGGGCACCGAGATAACTTAATGCAATAGCTTGACCATACCATGCCTCTTCATCTTCGGGCTTGATAGCAATTGCCTGCTCATAGGCTTTGTATGCATCCTCGTGCATACCCAACCTGCTTAAGGCAACACCCTTTGCCTGCCATGCCTTGTCATCCCTTTGATTTGTGATTATGGCATTTTCAAAACATTGTAAGGCCTCCTGAAACCTCTCAATGGAACTTAGGACAATACCCTTTTCATACCAAATATCACTACAAAAGAAATCAAGCTCAAGGGCTTTATCAAAACAATCAAGAGCTTCATCATTTGCACCTTTGTTAAATAAAAGTAATGCCTTTAAAAAATAAGGATGGTAATTTCGTATATTTTCCTTAAGAAGTTCTGTAATCATAGTCTCTGCTTCAGAATACCTATCTTGTTTTAACAGAATGACACTTTCGTTGTAAATTGGGATAAAATTGTATTGATTAACCTCTGCAGCCTTTTTATACCACTCATGAGCATCTTCAAAAAGCCCCCTTTTGGCATAATAACAACCTATAGTTAAATATTGTTCTAACTTAAAAACTTTGCTCTTAAAATCCTTATCTATTTCGTTAATCCTTTTTGCTAAATACTCTACTATTGCCTGACCTTCTGAGGCAGGTTGAAGGATAGTCATAACAGGGCTCAAAAGTGTATCCTTTTGCCCTGAATAATCTAAAAGTCTTTGCACAATATCCCTTAAATCCATTGTAGTGAGACCTCGCTCAGCATAATGATTTAAGTCATCAATCAATCTAATCTCAGGAAAGATTGTATAAAAACACCTGATCCTCTCTTGTAAATCATCAAAGGCACTCTGGAAATTATCCCTTATCTTGTTAATCTCTTCTTCAGGGTTAAAAACAGGCTTGAGTATATTTTTGCTTAACTCCTCTGTCTTTACAACTTCTTTGGGCTCTTCCTTTATTATGGGCTTCTGTTCTGGTGTCTTTTTATCTATCTCCCTTTGTTCTTCCCTTTTTTGTCTTCTTTTGATAAGGGCAATTATCATTAGCACAACCAATACTAAAAAGATTCCATAGAAGATGACCTCTATTGGTATGTCATGCCCTAAGATGTTTAAATTCTTGTTTAACCAGTCCATATTAGGAAGATTCATGATAAATCCTCTCTTTAAAAATTGTATATACTACCTTGCCTTGAAGTTCCCTATTTAAAAATGGCGTATTCTTCCCCTTTGAGTACATAACCTCTTCGGTGAGGATATATTTTTTTTCTGTATCAATGATGATTAGATTAGCCTCATCACCAATATTAATTGAACCACCTTTTATCTTTATAATTGATGCAGGCATTGATGAGAGTTTCTTAAATAATTCTTTATATGTTAATAAACCTTCTCTAACAAGGTTCAATGAAAGGCTTAAAGCGGTATCGAACCCACTAATCCCAAAAGGTGCCTTGTCAAATTCAAGCAACTTTTCATCTTTATGGTGAGGTGCGTGGTCTGTGGCTATAACATCAATTGTGCCATCTCTTAAACCTTCTTTGATTGCAAGCATATCTTCCTCTGTCCTCAAAGGTGGATTTACCTTTGCCAGAGTGTTGTATCCTAATGCCTCCTGCTCTGAAAGGGTAAAATAATGAGGACATGTCTCTGCAGTTACATTAATACCTTCTACCTTTGCCCTCCTTATAAGCTCTACTGACCATTTAGTTGACACATGAGCAATATGGAGCCTACCGCCTGTAAGTCTTGCAAGTGCTAAATCTCTGGCAATCATAACCTCTTCTGAGGCACTTGGTATTCCCTTTATCCCTAATTCAGAGGAAACATGACCCTCATTAATTAATCCACCATCAGAGAGATTGTCATCCTCTGCATGGGAAATAATTGGCACATCAAGATATTTAGAATATTCAAGGGCTCGTCTCATTACAAGGCTATTCATTACAGGCTTACCATCATCTGAAAAGGCTACCGCACCTGCCTCACGCATAAGAGCCATTTCTGCAAGTTCTAATCCATTTTGTCCCTTTGTGATTGCACCAACAGGAAAGAGATAACAATAACCTTCCTGTATTGCCTTCCTAATCATAAAACTCGTCACTGTAGCATTATCATTAACCGGGTTTGTATTTGCCATTGGGCAGACTGCTGTAAAGCCACCCCTGATGGCTGCATAAGTCCCTGTCTGAATAGTCTCTTTGTGTTCAAAGCCTGGTTCACGGAGATGCACATGAAGGTCAACCAAACCGGGAGTAACAATATAAGGACTTGCATCAATTACCATTGTCTCTTCTTTATTGTAACTAATTGGATGACCAATACTTATTGAAGCAATCTTTCCATCTTTAATCAATATTGAACCAGAAGCATCAATGTCATTTTTTGAATCAATTACCCTTGCATCTTTGATTAATAAACTTTTACTCATTACTGTCCCCTATAAGATAAAGCACCGCCATCCTAACTGCGATCCCATTGGTCACCTGTTCAAGTATTACTGCCTTCGTTGAATCTGCCACCTCTGAAGAGATTTCAATCCCACGATTCATTGGTCCAGGGTGCATAATTATTACATTAGAATCAGCAAGATTTACCCTCTCTGCAGTGATACCATAGAGTTTAAAATACTCCCTTTCAGAGGGGAAAAAGGCTTTATCCATTCTCTCTTTTTGAACCCTCAATGCCATTATCACATCAACACCACGCAAACCCTCATTGATGTCATAAAAGACCTTTACACCTTCAGGGACGCAGCAAGGCATCAATGTTGCCGGCGCTATATAGCGAATATTGGCACCCAGTTTAATGAGGCTATAGGTATTTGAACGAGCTACTCTGCTATGTCTTATATCGCCAACGATAGCAATATTAAGCCCCTTTATTTCCCCCTTTTTTTCCTTAATGGTGAAGGCATCAAGGAGTGCCTGAGTGGGATGCTCATTTGTCCCATCTCCAGCATTTATTACAGAAGCAGATACCATCCCTGAAAGCAAGAAAGGGACACCACTACAAAAATGCCTGATAACAATATAATCAGCGCCATAAGCCTGAATGGTCTTGATGGTATCGTAAAGACTTTCACCTTTTACTACACTACTTGTTGGGACAGAAAAATTATAGACATCTGCGCTTAACCTTTTTTCTGCAAGTTCAAAGGATGTGCGGGTCCTCGTTGAGGGTTCAAAAAACAGATTGACAACTGTTTTACCTCTTAAGGTTGGCACCTTTTTGATATCTCTTTTTAAGACATCTTTGAAAGAAAAGGCTGTGTTTAAGATAAGTTCTAATTCATCAACAGCAAGGCTTTTGATGCTAACAAGGTCTTTTTTCAATTATTACCCCTATCAGTCTTTTCAATAAACACCTTGTCTTCTGAACCATCTTCAGAAAAGGTTACCGTAATCCTTTCTTTCTTTGAAGTTGGAATGCTCTTGCCAACAAAATCAGCCCTTATAGGTAATTCCCTGTGTCCCCTATCAATTAAGATTGCCAGTTGGATTTGTGAAGGTCTTCCCATATCCATAAGGGCATCCATAGCAGCCCTAATAGACCTACCCGTAAAAAGCACATCATCTATCAGTATAACCTTTTTATCCGATATATCAAAGGGAATATCTGTCTTACGAACAATAGTTCTTGTCTTTTTAATAGAAATATCGTCTCTATATAAAGATATATCAAGCATACCAAGAGGGAGATTTACATACTCAATTGTATTTATCTTTTGGGCAATCCTATTGGCTAAATAGACCCCACCTCTCTGAATGCCAACGAGACAAAGGGCATCTACTCCCTTGTTATACTCAACTATCTCATGGGTCATACGGGAAATTATCCGCTCAATATCTTTGTGATTTAAAATTTCTTTTTTCATATTTGAATAAGAGAAAAAGTCTGCTATTTAATTTGCAATTTTTTTATAACATTATAACAGATTTCCCTTTTAATCTATCTATTTAACTTCTCACCCAAAAATAGCGATAGAAAGGGCTGTTTCAGGATTTTTATAATCGACAAATTTTATTTATAATTTTGATTTATACATTCAAAACAATGCCTTATGACAAAGCCCAAAAAACTTTTTTTATAAGGTGTCGTATAAAAATTCCTCACCAACCCTTCCTACTTGATTTTATTAAGTCCTC